>NZ_JBTCWL010000015.1:0-58862 GCF_054325275.1 Oryzihumus sp. | reverse complement strand
GGATTTGAACCTGCGGCCTCTTCGTCCCGAACGAAGCGCGCTACCAAGCTGCGCCACACCCCGTGGCTGTCGTGCACCACCCGAGGGCAGCGAGAAGAGAGAATAGCCGAGCCCCCGCCCAGTCACCGAATCGGGTCCCCGGCAAGCTCCTGACCAGCGCGCAAGCCAACGCCCGACCGAGCCTCAGGACCCCTTGGCCGCCAGCGTCAGCAGCGTCGCCTCCGGCCGGCAGGCGAACCGCACCGGCGCATACGGCGAGGTGCCCAGCCCGGCCGAGACCTCCATCCACGCCGCGTCCGCCGGGGCCGCCGACGACGGCAACGAGCCCGCCCCCGGCCACCACCGCGAGACGCCCTTGGCCCGCTTGCGGTCCAGGTCGCAGTTGGTCACCAGCGCCCCGTAGAACGGCACACAGAGCTGCCCACCGTGCGTGTGGCCGGCGATGACCAGCCCGGCGCCGTCGGAGGTCATCTCGTCCAGCACCCTCGTGTACGGCGCGTGCGTGACCCCGATGGTCAGCTCACCGGACGGCGTCTCCAGCCCGGAGCGACCGGGGTAGCGGTCGTAGTTCAGGTGCGGGTCGTCGACACCGACGAAGTCCAGGTCGTGCCCGGCGACCTCCAGGGCCGCCCGGGCGTTGGTCAGGTCCACCCAGCCGGCCTTGGCGAACGCGTCGACCAGGTCCGAGGTCGGCAGCGGCTGCCCGCCCAGGCCCTTGCGGTAGCCCTTGGTCAGGTAGCGCGCCGGGTTCTTCGGCGACGGCGCGAAGTAGTCGTTGGAGCCGAGCACGAACACGCCCGGCAGCTCCAGCAGTGGCTCCATCGCGCGCACCGCAGCCGGCACCGCCTCCAGGTCGGCCAGGTTGTCGCCGGTGTTGACCACCAGGTCCGGCTCGAGCGCGGCCAGGCCACGGACCCACTCGATCTTGCGCCGCTGCCGCGGCACCAGGTGCAGGTCGGACAGGTGCAGCACCCGCAGCGGCGCGGCTCCGTGCGGCAGCACCGGCACGGTGTAGCGGCGCAGCGCAAAGGCGTTGCGCTCGATCAGGGAGGCATAACCGAGGCCCGTCGCGCCGAAGGCGAGGGCCCCGAGGGCGGTGCGCGTGAGTCCGTTCATCGCCCCCATCCTCGCAAACACCGGCCCCGGCGGGGTGGGAGACTGCGACCCATGACCGAGACCTCGCTCAAGACGACCCTCCAGACCGCGCTCACCGAGGCCATGCGTGAGCGCGACCAGGTCCGCGCCGGCACCCTGCGGATGACCCTCACGGCCGTCACCAACGAGGAGGTCTCCGGCAGGGAGGCGCGCGAGCTCTCCGACGACGAGGTGCTCAAGGTGATCACCAAGGAGGCCAAGAAGCGCCGGGAGGCGGCCACGGCATACCAGGACGCGGGGCGGTCCGAGCTCGCGGACCGCGAGCTCGCCGAGCTGACCGTGCTGGAGGCCTACCTGCCCCAGCAGCTCAGCGACGAGGAGCTCGACGCGCTCGTCGCCCAAGCGGTCCAGGACTCCGGTGCCACCGGTATGCCGCAGATGGGCCTGGTCATGAAGGCCGTCCAGCCGCTCGTGGCCGGCCGGGCAGAGGGCGGGCGCATCGCCGCCGCCGTGAAGAAGGCCCTCGCCGGCTGACCGGCTCCGGGAGCGCCCACGCCGCGCCCTGACGCGACAGCGCCCGCCACCTGACTCAGGTGGCGGGCGCTGGGTCACTTCCTGGGCTTCTTACCCTTTCGGTGGCCCTGTGGTCTTTGATGGCTTGGGGGTCGGACTTTTGGAGGGCTTGGGCTTCGTCGTCTTCGACGTCGACGGGGTGGGCGTGGACGGCGCGTTGCCGTTGGAGTAGGTCACCACCACCGTGGAGCCCCGGACCGCCCGGCTCCCGGCGCCCGGTGAGGTCGACAGCGCGGTGCCGGCCGGCTGCGCGGAGTCGGCCGCCTGGCCCTTGACGCCGTTGAAGCCGGCGGCGTCGATCTGCTGGATCGCCTGGTCGACGGGCTGGCCGCCGACGTAGGGCACCACGATCTGGTCGCCGAACTGCATCTTGTCGCTGGCGCTGCCGAAGTCGCGGATCGGCATGCCCGCGGAGGCGCGGTCCATGATCGCCTTCCAGATCGGCGCCGCGATGGTCGCACCGAAAATCTGGCCGGGATAGAACTTGCTGCCGATCTGCATGTTGCGCAGGTGGCGGGAGTTGTCCGTCGGGGTGCCGACCCACACGGCCGTCGCCAGCTGCGGGGTGTAGCCCATGAACCACGTCTCGTTGCTGTTGTCGGTGGTGCCGGTCTTGCCGGCCGCCGGACGGCCGCCGGCGAGCTCGTTGCCCGCCGCGGTGCCCTTGGTCAGCACGGCCTTGAGGATCTGGGTCGTGCCGTTGGCGACGTCGGCGTCGAGCACGCGCTTGCACGGGTTCGTCGGCAACTTGATCGACTTGCGGTCGAACGTCGTGATCGAGACGACCGGCACCGGCGGGCAGTAGGTGCCGCCCGAGGCGACCGTGGCGTAGGACGAGGCCAGGGTCAGCGGCGAGACGCCGTCGGAGCCCAGGGTCACCGGCGAGGGGAAGGTCTGGATCGGCTGGCCATTGGCCTGGTGCAGGCCCATCGCGGTCATCGTCTTCTGCACGGTGCAGACGCCGAGCTTGGCGACCAGTCCGGCGAAGGCGGTGTTGACCGAGAACGCGGCCGCATCGGTCAGGCTGATGTTGCCGTTGCGGGTGCCCTCGTCGTTGCGGACCGGGAACGGCACACCGGCGGAGCAGTTCTTGTACTCGCTCGGGGAGAAGACCGCCGGGTGCTTGGCATCCGCGGGCTTGGCGTAAATGGAGGAGTTGACCGGCATGCCCTCCTTGAGGGCGGTCACCACGGCATACATCTTGGCGGTCGAACCGAACTGGAAGCCGTAGGTGCTGCCGTTGTACTTGCTGTCGACCGACCAGTTGACCTCGTTGGTGGCGAAGCCCTTCTTGCCGACGAAGTTGGTGTTCTGCCCCAGCGCGAGGACCTTGCCGCTGCCGGGCTCGACGATCGCCGCGGCCGAGCCGATCTGGGCCGAGTTGCCGACCGGGACCTTCTTGCGGATCTCCTCGTTGAGGGCGTTCTCCATCTTCGGGTCGAGCGTGGTCTGGATGGTCAGGCCGCCGGTGGTCAGGAGGTTCTTGCGCTCCTTGACGGTCCGGCCCAGCGCCGGCTGGTCCAGGAGCCAGTTGAGGGTGTACGAGCAGAAGTAGGGGTAGGGCGAGGCGGCGCACGAGCTCTGGCCCGGGGTGAGGTTGAGCTTGAGCTTCGTCGCGCGGGCGTCCTGCCACTGCTTGTCGTTGATCAGGCCGAGTTCATGCATGCGGTCCAGCACCACGTTGCGGCGCGCGATGGCGCGGTCGGGGTGGTGCACCGGGTCGGTGGAGGAGGGCAGCTGGACCAGGCCGGCCAGCAGGGCCGCCTGCGGCAGGTTGAGCTTGCTGGCGGGGATGCCGAAGTAGTGGTGCGACGCGGCCTCGACGCCGTAGGCCAGGTCGCCGTAGTAGACCAGGTTGAGGTAGCCCTCGAGGATCTGGTCCTTGGACAGCGTCTTCTCGAGGGTGACGGCGTACTTGAGCTCCTGCAGCTTGCGCCCGTAGCTCTTGGCCGTCGCGGCCTGGGCCGCCTCCTTGTCGTTGTTGCGCAGGGCGTTCTCCTGCAGCGTGATCTTGACGTACTGCTGCGTGAGGGTGGACGCGCCCTGGGTGCTGCCGCCGTTGGCGTTGGAGATGAACGCGCGGGCGATGCCGTGCAGGTCGACCCCGCCGTGCTCGTAGAAGCGGCTGTCCTCGATCGCCACCTGGGCCTGCCGCATGACCGGGGCCACCTTGGACAGCGGCACGATGATGCGGTTCTCGTCGGACGGGGTCACGATGAGCGACCCGTCGGCGGCGAGCACCCGCGACTGCTGCGACAGCGGCGTCTGCTTGAACTCTCCCGGCAGCGAGTCGAAGGCCTGCACCCCTGACCGGGCGGCGGCGCCGGTGGCGCCGGCAAGCGACATGACCAGCCCCGCTCCGAGCAGCCCCATGACCACCGAAGTGGCCACGAGGGCGCCGAGCAGGCTGGTGATGCTGGCGAGGTTGGTGGCGCGTCCCTGCATGCCGGCCAGCATACGTGCGGACCCCCTCCTGATCAGTGACTAGTCATTTTGGGGGTGTCCTGAACTATCCCTCCTAGTCATGGTCCTGACCTGTGCTTGCTCCCTATCGTCGAAGCATCGAGAACGGACGATCTGTCCGTTTTGAGAGCAGGGAGGCCAACCGTGACCGTCATGACTTCGCGCAGCACGAGCGCTGGAGCCGGTCGTCGCGTGTGGGTCGAGGACTGGGCTCAGCAGGGGGCTTGCGGCAAGGCCGATCCGGACGCGTTGTTCGTCCAGGGCGCCGCACAGCAGATCGCCAAGCAGATTTGCATGGGCTGCCCTGTCATCGCCGAGTGCCTCGCCGACGCGCTCGACAACCGCACCGAGTTCGGGGTGTGGGGTGGGATGACCGAGCGTGAGCGTCGCGCCCTGCTCAAGCGCCGCCCGAACGTGCCTTCCTGGCGGGCCGTCCTCGAGACCGCCCGTCTCAACGCCGACCGTCCGGCCTCCTGACCCACCGACCCCGCGCCGCCCCGGCTCGCCGCCGCGGGCGGCGCTGTCGTGTGTATCCCGCGCCGCTCGCCTGAGCGAGTGCCTCACCCGGGCGTGTCGCCCGCCTGAGCGCCCCGGTCTCCTGAGCGCCCCGGTCGCCCGGTCGCCCGGTCGCCCGAGTGCCCGGCGTCAGCCGCCGGCCAGCGAGTCGCCGACCGCCCGAAGCCCCTCGACGTCGTGGATGTCCTCGGCGGCCGCCGCCACCTGCACCACGGGGATGCCGGGGTGCCCGGCGCTGAACCGGCGGGCCAGCCCCTGGTGGCGGGTGGCGACCTCGGCCCGGGCGGCGTGCACCCGCAGCAGTCCCTCGGTGATCTTTGCCGACGGCGAGCCCTCCTCGGCGAGCTGCTCGGCCGCGGCGAGGGCGCGGCCGCTGGAGAGCCCGGGCGCCTCCACGGCATACATGCGGTTGATGACCACCCCGGTGAGCGGCATCTGCTCCTCGGCGAGGCGGTCGACGAAGAAGGAGGCCTCGCGCAGGGCGTCGCGCTCCGGCGCGGCGACCACGAGGAAGGCGGTGCCGCCCTCCTGGAGCAGGGAGTAGGTGGCCTCGGCGCGCTCGCGGAACCCGCCGAACATCGTGTCCAGGGCCGCCACGAAGGTCTGCACGTCGGTGAGCACCTGGGCGCCGAGGATCTTGTTCATCGTCTGGGTGACCACGCCGACCCCGGCGCTGAAGACCTTGAGGTAGGCCCGCCCGCCGGCCTTGGCCGGGGCGCTGAGCAGCCGGATGAACCGGCCGTCGAGGAACGAGCCGAGCCGCTTGGGTGCGTCGAGGAAGTCCAGCGCCGAGCGCGAGGGCGGGGTGTCGACGATGATCAGGTCCCAGCTGCCGTCCTTGTCGGCCCGGGCACGCAGCTGGCCGAGCTTCTCCATCGCCATGTACTCCTGCGTGCCGGCGAAGGAGCTGGAGACCGCCTGGTAGAACGGGTTGGCCAGGATCTGCTCGGCCTTCTCGGGGGTGGAGTGCAGCTGCACCACCTCGTCGAAGGTGCGCTTCATGTCGAGCATCATGGCGTCGAGGGAGCCGCCCGCGGAGTCGTCGATGCCCTTGACCGGGCGCGGGGTGTTGTCCAGCGAGGTCAGCCCCAGGGACTGGGCCAGCCGGCGGGCCGGGTCGATGGTCAGCACCACGACGTGCCGACCCTGCTCGGCGGCCCGCAGGCCCAGGGCGGCAGCGGTGGTCGTCTTGCCGACCCCGCCGGCGCCGCAGCACACGATGATCCGGGTGGCCGGGTCGGTCAGCAGCCGGTCCATGTCCAGGGGTACGGGCTTGTCCTTGGCCGCCATCACGCCATCCCCTGCGCGGCCAGCGCGTCGGCAAGCACCCGCACCCCGGCCGGCTCGACGCCCTCGGGCAGGGCCGGCAGCCGGTAGGTGGGCCGCTTCAAGGCCAGCACGCTCTGGGCCTCCTGCCGCTCCAGGGCGACCCGGGCGGCGTGGTCGGCGGCCTCGACGAGGAGACCGTCGACCAGGGCGTCGGTGACCTTGACCCCGGCGCGGGCCAGCTCGGCGGCGACCTCGTCGCGGGGCAGCCCGCCGTTGGCCGCCGGCACCAGCGCCTTCTCCGGCAGCGCCTCGTCGCGGACCTGGTTGATGACCACGCCCCCGACCGGCAGCCTGGCCGCGCGCAGGTCGTGCACCGCGTCGACCGTCTCCTGCACCGGCATCTCCTCCAGCAGGGTCACCACGTGCACCACGGTCTGCGGTGAGCGCAGCAGCGTGGTGATCGAGTCGGCCTGCGAGCGGATCGGGCCCACCCGCGCCAGGTCGGCGACCTCGTGGTTGACGTTGAGGAAGCGCACCACCCGGCCGGTCGGCGGGGCGTCGAGCACCACCGCGTCGTAGTGCGGCGGCTCCTTGTGGGCTCGGCCCCGGGGCTCGCGCCGGCGTCGGACCGCCTCGTAGACCTTGCCGATGAGCAGCACGTCGCGCACCCCAGGCGCGATCGTCGTGGCGAAGTCGATGGCGCCGAAGCGCTCGAGCACGCTCCCGGCCCGGCCCAGCTTGTAGAAGATCTGGAGGTACTCCAGCAGCGCCGCCTTGGCATCGACGGCCAGGCCGAAGACCTCACCGCCGTTCTCCGCGTGGGCGATCCGCGCCTCGGTGGCCGCCAGCGGGGCCACGTCGAAGGTCTGGCTGATGCCCTGCCGCCCCTCGACCTCGGCGAGCAGCACCCGCTGCCCCTGGTCCGCCAGCGCCAGCGCCAGCGCCGCGGCCACCGTCGTCTTGCCGGTGCCACCCTTGCCGGTGACGATGTGCAGCCGCACACCCTCCCAGTCGGTGTCCCGTGCGGACGCGTTGCCAGCCATGCCAGCGAGCCTAGCGAGCGCCGGCGAGCCCGCGTACGGCGTCCCGCACCTCGGCGAACGCCGGGTGCCCGGGGTCGATCAGCCCGAAGTGCTCACAGGCCGGTATGACGGTCAGCCGCACCTCCGCGTGCTGCTGCGGGCCGCCCGCGGGCTGGCGCATCCGCTGCTCGTAGGACCGGGACACCTCCACCGGCACGGTCTCGTCGTCGGCGCCGTGCAGCAGCACCACCGGGACCGCTGGGCTGAGCCGGGCCGGGTCGGCGGCGGCCCAGGTGGCGTCGGTGGCGGCGGCCGGCTCCCCGCCCATGAGGCTCTGGGCCGCGTCCTCGCCCAGGTGCAGCCGGGCGGTCAGCGCCAGGTCGACGCAGCCGGCCAGCGACACCACCCCGGCGATGCCGTGCGCCCAGGGCTGGCCGGCCGCCCACGCGACGAGGTGTCCCCCGGCGGAGTGGCCCACGAGGACGACCGGGGAGGGGAGCCCGGCGTCGGCCCGGACGGCCGCGACGGCCGCGGCGACGTCCTCGACGGTGCCCGGCCAGCCGCCACCCGGCATACCGACCCGGCGGTACTCCAGGACCGCCACGTGGAACCCGTCGTCGGCGAACGCCTGCGCCTCGCTGGCCGCGTGCGCCCGGTCGAACTCCGCCTGCCAGAAGCCGCCGTGGACCACGACGACGGTGGCACCGCGGGCCGTCCCGGAGGGCAGCCGGACGTCATACACCTGGGCCGGGTCGGGTCCGTAGGGCTCGGTGCGGGCCGGCGGGGGAGCGGTCCTGGACAGCACCGCGCGCGGGTCGTTGGTCACGGAAGGCATCGTGCCAGTGGCCGCTAGAGTGCGCCCATGCGCAAATGGGAGTACGCCACGGTGCCGTTGATCGTGCACGCCACCAAGCAGATCCTCGACCAGTGGGGCGAGGACGGCTGGGAGCTGGTGCAGGTCCTCACGGGCCCCGACGGCAATGGTCTGGTGGCTTACCTGAAGCGGGAGAAGGCCTGAGATGAGTGAAGTCGAGAAGCGCCTGGCCGAGCTGGGCCTGGACGTCCCCGACGTGCCCGCCCCGGTGGCGGCCTACGTCCCCGCGGTGCGCGACGGCAACTACATCTACACCTCCGGCCAGCTGCCGATGGTCTCCGGCCAGCTGGTCCAGACCGGCAAGGTCGGCGACGGCCACGGCCTGGTCCCGGCCGACGACGCCAAGAAGCTCGCCGAGATCTGCGCGCTCAACGCCATCGCCGCGGTGAAGTCCCAGGTCGGCGACCTCGACAAGGTCACCCGTGTGGTCAAGGTCGTCGGCTTCGTCGCCAGCGATCCCTCGTTCACCGGCCAGCCCGGCGTCGTCAACGGCGCCAGCGAGCTGCTCGGCAAGGCCTTCGGCGACGCCGGCGTCCACGCCCGCTCCGCCGTGGGCGTCGCGGTGCTCCCCCTCGACGCTCCCGTCGAGGTCGAGATCACCGTCGCAGTGCGTGACTGAGCGCCTCGCGGAACGCTGAGGTCGCCAGCTCCACCAGCAGCCGGAGCGCGTCCTCGTTGGCGAGGTCGATGACCGGGTCCTGCCGCTGGCCGTCCGCGAACTCGTGCGCGAGACGGCCGGCGGTGACCCCCAGCCCGCCCAGGCTGCCCGCCCTGGCGTCGTGCAGGTAGAGCGCGTTGACCAGGGCCACGAGCACGGCGTCGGCGTGGACGTTGCCCGCCTCGTCGCGGATCATCACGCCGAGCGTCACCAGCTCCTCGAGGCTGCCCGGGCGCTGCCGGTCCATCACCGAGATCATCATCGGGTCGATGGTGACGGCGCTGTCGAGCCGGCGGCCGCTCGCGGGGGTCTCGCGCTCGACTATCGCCCGCAGCAACCTGGCGATCTCGACCTGCACGAGGTCGCGGCTGGCCAGCGAGGAGATGAGCGCCAGCGGGAAGCCGTGGTCGACGAACGCCTTGACCATGCGCAGCTGGGCCATGTGGCGCTGGTCGTAGTAGCCGGTGCGGCCGCGCACGGTGGGGGCGTCGAGCAGGCCCTTGGTGCGGTAGAGGCGCAGCGTGCGCTCGGTCAGGCCCGTGGCCTCGGCCAGCTCCTCGATGGTGTACTCCCGCCCCATACGTCGATCGTGCCACCCGGGCGCCCCTGCCGGATGACGATTGCCGCCCTAGGATCGAGGGCGTGAGGCGAGACTTCCCGCTCGGCAGCGCCCCGGCGCTCGTCGAGCGTGCCCAGAACTGGCTCGGCCGTGACGCCGCGGCCCACGACCCGGTCGCCCCGCGTAGTGCCGCGACGGTGCTGCTCGTGCGGGACGGCCAGCACGGGGTCGAGGTGTTCATGCTGCGGCGGGTGGCGACGATGGAGTTCGCCCCGCGGATGATGGTCTTCCCCGGCGGTGGCGTCGACCCCCGTGACGCCGACCCGGCGCTGCCGTGGGCCGGGCCGTCCGCGCAGGAGTGGGGCCGCGTGCTCGGCGCCGACGAGACCACCGCCCGCGAGCTGGTCGCCGCGGCCGTGCGCGAGGTGTTCGAGGAGTGCGGGGTGCTGCTGGCCGGCCCCGACACCGACAGTGTGGTCGACGACGTCAGCGGCACGGACTGGCAGGCTGACCGGGCCGCCCTGCTCTCCCGCGAGGTGTCGCTGTCCGAGCTGCTCGTGCGGCGGGGGCTGGTGCTGCGCTCGGACCTCCTGCGCGCCCGGGCCCACTGGATCACCCCGGAGTTCGAGAGCCGGCGCTACGACACCCGCTTCTTCGCCGCCGAGCTGCCCGAGGGGCAGGTGCCCGACGACGCGACCAGCGAGGCCGACCACGCGGCGTGGGTCGACCCCGCCGAGCTGCTGCGCGACTACCACCGCGGCGAGGCGCTCATGCTCCCGCCGACCGTGGTCAACGTGGAGGAGGTCGCCGCCGCCCGCTCCGCCGACGAGTTCCTGCGCGAGGAGCTGCCGATCGCCCCAGTCATGCCGGTCCTGACGCCCACCGAGGAGGGCGTCATGTTGCGCTGCGAGCTGCCGGTATGACGGGCGGCTGGCAGGGCGGCCCGGTCACCCCCCGCGCCACGTGCGTGCTCGCCGGCAACCCCGGGCCGATGACGCTGGACGGCACCAACACCTGGGTGCTCTCCGAGCCGGGCTCGAACGGCTGCGCCGTGGTCGACCCCGGCCCGCTGGACGAGGCGCACCTGCGCCGGGTGCTGGACGTGGTGGCCGCCCGCGGGACCCGGGTCGAGCTGGTGCTGCTGACCCACCACCACCTCGACCACGCCGAGTCCGCCGCGCACTTCGCCGAGCTGACCGGTGCGCCGGTGCGCGCCCTGGGCGACGGGCTGGCTGACGGCGACCGCCTCCAGGTGGGTGGGCTCGAGCTGACCGTCGTGGCCACCCCCGGCCACACCGCCGACTCGCTGTCCTTCCTGCTGCCGGAGGACAACGCGCTGCTCACCGGCGACACCGTGCTCGGCCGGGGGACCACCGTGGTGAGCCACCCCGAGGGGCGGCTCGCGGCATACCTGGACTCGCTGGAGCGGATCGCGGCCATGACCAACTCGGGGCAGGTGGAGACGATCCTGCCCGGACACGGCCCGACGGTGCAGCACGCGGCGCAGGCGGTCTGGTACTACCTCGAGCACCGGCGTGAGCGGCTCGGCCAGGTGCGGGCGGCGCTGGCCGACGGGGCCGGCGACGCCGACGCCGTCGTTGCCCGGGTCTACGCCGACGTGCCGGAGGAGCTGCGGCCGGCAGCCCGGCTGAGCGTGCTCGCCCAGCTGGACTACCTGCGCGCGAAGGGCCTCAGCGGCCGCGGCGCCTGAGGCCGGTCAGCGCGCGCGGCGCTTGAGCCGCTCGACGTCGATGAGGATGACGGCACGGGCCTCGAGCTTGATCCAGCCGCGCGTCGCGAAGTCGGCCAGCGCCTTGTTGACCGTCTCGCGGGAGGCGCCGACGAGCTGGGCGAGCTCCTCCTGGGTGAGGTCGTGCGCGACGAGGATGCCCTCCTCGGCCGGGCGGCCGAAGCGGCTGGACAGGTCGAGCAGCGCCTTGGCGACGCGGCCGGGCACGTCGGTGAAGACCAGGTCGGCCAGGGTCTCGTTGGTGCGGCGCAGGCGGCGGGCCAGCGCGGCCAACAGGGTGGCGGCGACCTCGGGACGGTCAGTCAGGAAGGCCTGGAGGTTGTCGTGGCCGAGCCCGATGAGCTGGGTCTCGGCGACCGCGGTGGCCGTGGCGGTGCGCGGGCCGGGGTCGAACAGGCTCAGCTCGCCGAACATCTCGCCCGGGCCGAGGATCGCCAGGAGGTTCTCCCGGCCGTCACTGCTGGTGCGGCCGAGCTTGATCTTGCCCTCGCGGATCACGTAGAGGCGATCTCCCTGGTCACCCTCGTGGAAGAGGATGTCGCCGCGCTCGAGGCGCGAGGAGGTCATCGACTGCTGCAGGGCGGTCGCGGCCTCGTCATCGAGGGCTGCGAAAAGGGGCGCCTTCTTCACGACATCGTTGTCCACGGCCGACAGTGTGCCATGCGGGCCACCGCGGGGAAGCCCGCGTCACCGCGGCCCTCTAGGCTGGGTCCGTGTCCGTGAACCCCCGCGTCGAGACCCCCGTGGCCCTGACCAGACGGGCACGGAAGATCTACCGCGCCCTGCTGGAGCGCTACCCCTATGCCCACTGCGAGCTGGACTTCACCACCCCGCTCGAGCTGCTGGTCGCGACCGTGCTGTCGGCCCAGACCACCGATGTGCGGGTCAACCTGGTCACGCCGACCCTGTTCGCGAAGTACCGCTCGGCCGCCGACTACGCCGGGGCCGACCGGGCCGAGCTGGAGACGATGATCCAGTCGACCGGCTTCTACCGCGCCAAGACCGACGCGCTGATCAAGCTCGGCCAGGCCCTGGTCGAGCGGTTCGACGGCGAGGTGCCCGGCAGGCTGGAGTCCCTCGTGACCCTGCCGGGTGTGGGGCGCAAGACCGCCAACGTGGTGCTGGGCAACGCCTTCGGGGTGCCGGGCATCACCGTCGACACCCACTTCGCGCGGCTCTCGCGCCGGTTCGGCTGGACCGCCGAGGAGGACCCGGTCAAGATCGAGCACGCCGCTGGCGCGCTCATCCCGCGCAAGGACTGGACGATGCTGTCCCACGTCGTGATCTTCCACGGCCGGCGCACCTGCCACGCCCGCAAGCCCGCGTGCGGTGCCTGCCCGATCGCGCGCTGGTGCCCCTCCTACGGTGAGGGCGAGACCGACCCGGTCAAGGCCGCCAAGCTGCTGAAGTACGAGCTCGCCCCGGACGCCTCGTGACCGTTCCCGTCGCCGGCTCCCCGCGGCCGGCCTGGATGACCCACCTCGTCCGGACGCTGGCCGAGACCCCCGCCGAGCGCTTCAGCCGGTTCCTGCCCCCGGACGAGGGTGGACGTCAGTCCGCGGTGCTCATCCTGTTCGGCCCCTCGCCCTTCGGTGGCGAGGACGTGCTGCTCACCGAGCGGCACCACGGCATGCGCTCCCACGCCGGACAGGTGTCCTTCCCCGGCGGCTCGCTCGACCCCGACGACGAGGGCCCGGTGAGCGCGGCGCTGCGGGAGGCCCGCGAGGAGGTCGGCCTCGACCCCTCGGGAGTCGACGTGGTCGCCGAGCTGCCGGCGCTCTACCTGCCCCCGAGCGACTTCGTCGTGACCCCCGTCCTGGCGTGGTGGTCCGACCCGCACGACATCGACACGGTGAGCGACCTCGAGGTGGCCCGGGTGGTGCGTGCCCCGCTCGCTGAGCTCACCGACCCCGCCCGCCGCTTCACCGTCACCCACCCCAGCGGCTTCGTCGGGCCGGCGTTCGACGTCGACGGCCTGCTCGTGTGGGGGTTCACCGCCAACCTACTGGCCACGGTCCTCGAGCTCGCCGGGCTGGAGCAGGACTGGGACCGTGACCGGCGACGACCGCTGCCCGAGCGCTTCACCCGAGAGTGGCGGCGCCGAAACTCCGAGGAAAGCACGACGTGATCGGTTTCCTGCCCGTGGTCGACCTGGTGCTGGCGGTGGTGCTGGTCAGCTACGCCATCACCGGCTACCGCCAGGGCTTCGTCATCAGCGTCATGTCGCTGGTCGGCTTCCTCACCGGAGGGGCCGTCGGCATGTGGCTGCTGCCGCTGCTCATCCAGAACTGGGACGCCGTGGCCCGGGTCGCCGTGCTGCGCACCGGCCTGCTCGTCTTCGGCGTCTTCGTGCTGGCTTCGGTCGGTCAGGCCATCGCGGTCAACCTCGGCTCGCGGATGCGTTCCCAGGTGCACGGCGATCAGGCACGCAAGGTCGACTCGGTGCTCGGGTCGGTCGCCGTGCTCGTCGCCGTCTCGGTGCTGGTGTGGTTCATCGCGGGCGCCGTCCGCGGCGGTGCTCCGGCCCCCATCGCGCGCGCCATCGGCGAGTCCCGCATCCTGCGGGTCATCGACGGGGTCGTGCCGCCGCAGACCTCCAGGCTGTTCGCGGGGTTCCGAGGCGTGCTCGACCGCGAGGGCTTCCCTCGGGTGTTCGAGGGCGTCGGCGCCGAGCCGATCATCCCCATCGCCCCGCCGGACGACGGCGTCGCCAAGGGCCGGGCCATCTCCGAGGTGTCCGGCTCGATCGTCAAGATCACCGGTGTCGCTGAGGCGTGCAACCGCGGCCAGGAGGGCAGCGGCTTCGTCTACGCCCCCCAGCACGTGGTCACCAACGCCCACGTCGTCGCCGGCGTCGACGAGCCGCACGTGCGCATCGGCGGGTCGGGCCGCTCCTACGTCGCGCACATCGTGGTGCTCGACCCCAAGCGCGACCTCGCCGTCCTCGACGTGCCGGGCCTGCCGGCCGCCCCGCTGCGGACCGGCGCGGCACTCGGCCGGGGCGAGGGCGCTGCGGTCGCCGGCTTCCCCCTCGACGGGCCCTACCGCGTCGACGCCGCCCGCATCCGTGACGTGCTCAGCGCCCGCGGTGCCGACATCTACGGCGACCCCGGCACGGTGCGTCAGGTCTACTCGCTGTTCGCCCGGGTCGAGCCCGGCAACTCCGGCGGCCCGCTGCTCGACCCGTCGGGCAAGCTCGTGGGCGTGGTCTTCGCCAAGTCCCTCGACGACGACGTCACCGGCTACGCCCTGACCCTGGCCGAGGCCAAGCCGGTCTTCGACGCGGGCCGGACGGCCACGAAGACGGTCTCCAGCGGCGGGTGCGCGGCCGGCTGACGCAGGGGAGCAGCGGTGCTCAGGTGGCGGGGGTGCGCGGCGCCGCGGTGTGGGCCAGCCATCGCACCAGCAGCCGGTTGACCTCCTGCGGGGCCTCTTCGGGCAGGAAGTGCCCCGCGCCCTCGAGGAAGTGCTCCTCGAACGGTCCGCTGACGTGACGGCGTGACCCGGTGGCCGCGGACGCCACGACCGCGCCGTCGTCGACGCCGTGCAGGTGCAACACCGGCACCTCGACCGGGCGGCGCAGCCGCGCGGCGAACCGGCGCCCGTCCAGACGCAGCTGCGAGCGGACCACCCAGCGGTAGTACTCCGCCGCGGAGTGGGCCACGAACGGGATGGCCATCGCCTCGCCGTAGCGCGCGGCCTCCTCGTCGCCGGGCCAGGCGTTCTCGGGCGAGGACCAGTGCCGCAGCAGCCGCTCGACGTAGCCGGGGCCGCTGGTCATCTGCCGCTCCGGGACGAACGGGCGCTGAAGGCCGCCAAGGTAGGCGTTGGCGCGCATCTGACCCGGGTCGGTGAACGAGGCCCGGCGCAGCACCAGCGGGTGCGGCATGCCCAGCGCCGCGACGGCCCGTGTCACCGAGGGCTGCATGGTCGGCATGGACCAGGCGATCCACCCGCCCCAGCCGTGCCCGGCCACGACCGCCTCGGTCTCGCCGAGGGAGCGGATCACGCTGGCCACGTCGGCGGCCAGGGTGAAGGTGTCGTAGCCGCGCGGAGGCTTGTCCGAGCCGCCGTAGCCGCGCAGGTCCATCGCGGCCGCGCGGTAGCCGGCCTCGGCCAGCGCCGTCATCTGGTGCCGCCAGGCCCACCAGAACTGCGGGAACCCGTGCAGCAGCAGGACCAGCGGACCCTCGCCCATCTCCGCCACGTGGAACCGGGCGCCGTTGGCGGCGACGAGCCGGTGCTCCCACGGGCCGTCGACGAGCACGGTCGACGCGTCGTTGCTCATGGTGCGGTCAGGCCTTCGGGTGGGTCGGAGGAGGAACGGGGGACGTCAGTGGCCGGGCTTGATCGCGGCGATGGTGTCCTGGGTGGACTTGATGGTGCGCTCGGGCTTGCCCTGGATCTTCTGGAACGCCGACCTGGCGACCAGCACGCAGATGGCGCCGATGACCAGCAGCGCGACGGCGACGATGAGGAACGCCAGCCACGGCGACAGGCCGGCCGCGACCAGGCCGTAGGCCGCCGAGATGAGCAGCAGGATCAGCGCGAGGAAGGCGAACACCCCGGCGATGGCCACGAGCGCCCCGCCGGAGGCGGCCTTCTTGGCGTCGGCGGTGATCTCGGCCTTGGCGAGGTCGATCTCGCTCTTCACGATGGCGGACATGTCCTGGGTCGCGCTCGCGACGAGCTGGCCCAGCGTGCGCTCGGTGGCGCCGTTGCCGGTGGCCGCGGGACCGCTGCCGGTGGCGGTGGGGCCGTTGCTGGTGGCCGTCATCGATGTCACCTCCGTGGTCGGTGCCCTGGGGAGTCCCCCTGACACGCCACGACCCTATCGGCCCGGGGCTTCGTCGGCGCGGTCCGACGGGCTCGCGAAGACGTCGGGCACCCCGTCGTGGTCGGCGTCGACCTCCTCGGCCTCGCACAGCAGCCTGTAGTGCCGGTTGCGCAGGCGCAGCGCGACGGTGGCCACGAGGGCAGCGGCCAGCGACCCGGCCAGCACCGCCAGCTTGATGTGCTCGTCCCGGGGGGACCCCGGCCCGTAGGCGAGCTCGCCGATGAGCAGCGACACGGTGAAGCCGATCCCGGCCAGCAGGGACAGCCCGAAGACGTCGGCCCAGCCCAGGTCGCTGTCGAGCTCGGCCCGGGTGAACCTCGCGAACCCCCACGTGCCGCCGAACACCCCGAGCATCTTGCCCAGGACCAGCCCGACCACGACGCCGATGGCGGCCGGGTCACTCAGGGCCTCACCGAGCCCGCCGCCGACGACGGTCACCCCGGCGGCCATGAACGCGAACACCGGCACGGCGAACCCGGCCGAGAAGGGTCGCAGCCGGTGCTCGAACCGGTCCGCGAGGGTATGCCGGGCGGCCCCGTCCCGGGGGCCGGTCCGGACCGGGACGAGCAGCCCCATGACCACCCCGGCGACGGTGGCGTGGATGCCGCTGGCGTGCACCAGCGCCCACGCGAGGACCGCCACCGGCACCAGCAGCCACCACCGGTCAACTCGCCGGTGGACGAGGAAACCGAACAACGCCAACGGGACCAGCGCCAGCAGCAGGGCGGGCACGTTGAGGTGGTCGGTGTAGAAGAGGGCGATGATCGTGATGGCCACGAGGTCGTCGACGACGGCCAGGGTGAGCAGGAACGAGCGCAGCGCCGACGGCAGGTGGGTGTTGATCACCGCCAGGACCGCGAGGGCGAAGGCGATGTCGGTCGCGGTCGGCACCGCCCATCCGCGCAGCACGTCCCCGCCGACAGGGCCGACCGCCCGGGACGTGAGCGTGAAGAGCACCGCGGGCAGGGCGACGCCGCACAGCGCGGCCGCGATCGGCAGGGCCGCCTTGGCCGGGTCGGCGAGGTCGCCGACGACGAACTCGCGCTTGAGCTCGACCCCCGCGACGAAGAAGAACACCGCGAGCAGCCCGTCGGAGGCCCACTGCGCCAGGGTTAGGTCGAGGTGCAGGGACGCCGGGCCGACGCGCAGGTCCCGCAGCGCGGCATACGCCTCGCTCCACGGGCTGTTGGCCCAGACGATGGCGACCACCGCGGCGACGAGCAGCAGGATGCCGCCGACCGTCTCGGTGCGCAGGGCGCCGGTGACGCGCTGCACCTCGGGCCACGTCGAGCGGCGCAGGAGCCGGGGGCGGAGCGGGGGTGTGGTCACGGTGTGGCCTTCCGCATCAGGGGTCGGTGATCAATGCCGACCAGGCTTCCCGGCGCACCGCAGCCAGTTTATCGGTGGCGGGCATACCGTTGCTGTCATGAGCAACGTGGCCACCGCCGACCTGTATGCCGGGTGCCCCGACCGGGAGTCCAGCCCCGGCCTCGTGCTCCAGCGCTACGACGCCATCCACGCCATGATCAGCCCCCGCAACGAGGTGCTGCGGCTGCTGCCGCACCGGGAGCGGCGCATGGTCGGGGCGTGGTGCTTCGCCGACATCTACGGCCCCACCGACGTGCGCGGACAGGAGGGCATGTCGGTGCCGCCGCACCCGCACATGGGGCTGCAGACGGTCAGCTGGCTGGTCCGCGGCACCGTGCTGCACCGCGACAGCCTCGGCACCACCGCCCTGGTCGAGCCCGGGCGGGTGGCGGTGATGACCGCCGGGCACGGCATCGCCCACTCCGAGAACTCCCCGCCCGACCACGGCCCGGTGCTGCACGGTGCCCAGCTGTGGGTCGCCCTGCCCGAGCACGCCCGGCACGACGGGCGCGCGTTCACCCTGCACGAGCCGGCGCCGGTGCTCGAGGTCGACGGCCTGCGCGCCCAGGTGTTCATCGGCGCGCTGGGTGACGTGGTCGCCCCGGCGCAGGGCGTGACCCCGCTGCTCGGCGCGGAGCTGGAGCCGGCCGCCCCGGGGCGGCGGGCCGGGCGCCTGCCGCTGGACCCGGCATACGAGCACATGCTCATCCCGCTCGCGGGGGAGGCCCGGGTCGGGCGGGCGGTCGTCGAGGCCGGACAGGCGCTCTACCTCGGGCTGCAGCGGGACGAGCTCGACCTGGCGCTGTCGGCGGACGCGCGGGTGCTGCTGCTCGGCGGCGTGCCGTTCGAGGAGGAGATCGTCATGTGGTGGAACCTCGTGGGCCGCACCCACGAGGAGATCGAGCAGGCCCGCCGGCAGTGGAACGGCCACGAGGACCGCTTCGGCGAGGTGTCGCACTACCCCGGGCCGGAGCGGCTCGCCGCGCCGGAGCTGCCGCACGTGCGGCTGCGCCCCCGCGGCCGGGTGTCCTGACGGCGCCGCACCGGTGGCCGGAGGCTGAAGCCTGCGTGAACCTCCTTGCGCCGCAACCGTCCTGACGCCTGGAGGACACCTGCGCCGGTCACCGTGGAGGCATGTCCTACGGCGCAGAGACAGGCCCGCTGGCGATCGCGCACCGCGGGGGAGGGGGCCTGGCCCCGGAGAACACGCTTGCGGCGTTCGCCCGGGCGACCGCGCTGGGCGTGCGCTACCTGGAGACCGACCTGCGGCCGACCTCCGACGGGGCACTGGTCTGCTTCCACGACGAGACCCTGGACCGGGTGACCGCGGCCCGGGGCCGGGTGGCCAGCCGAACGGTGCGCGGCGTCCGCTCGCTGCGGGTGGCCGGGGTGGAGCAGGTGCCGACCCTGGTCGAGGCGCTGGAGGCCTTCCCCGAGGCGCGGTTCACCGTCGACCTCAAGGACGCCGCGGCGATCGCCCCGCTGGTGCAGGTCTTGCGCCGGCCCGGCGTGGCCGAGCGGGTCTGCGTCGCCGGCGCGTGGGACGGCTGGCTCGGGTTCGTCCAGCGCGAGGTGCCGGCGGTGAGCACGGCCCTGGGCTGGCGCTCGCTGGCCGCACTGGTCGCCTGCGCCCGGGCGGGGGTGCGCCCACCGCGCGCCGTGGCGACCGGGGCGTTCGCCCACGTGCCGGTGCGCCTCGGCCTGGTGCCGGTCTTCGTCGCGCGGCTGGTCCAGATGGCCCACGACATCGGGGTGCGGGTGGTGGTGTGGACGGTCGACGACCCGGCCGCCATGGGCCGCTTCCTCGATGTGGGCGTGGACGGGGTGATCACCGACCGGCCCGACCTGCTGCGGGAGGTCCTCATCGCGCGCGGCCAGTGGGCCCCGATGCCCCAGACACAGGTATGCCGCGTGCGGACGCCCGCACGCGGCATACCTGAGGGTGCTGCCGGGTCAGTCCTCGGAGGAGCCTGAGGAGAGGCCGGTCTTGATCAGGTCCATGACCGTCGAGTCGGCCAGCGTCGTGACGTCGCCGACCTCGCGGTTCTCGGCCACGTCGCGCAGCAGGCGGCGCATGATCTTGCCCGAGCGGGTCTTGGGCAGCTCGGCCACCACCATGATCTGGCGCGGCTTGGCGATCGGGCCGATCTCCTTGGCCACGTGGTTGCGCAGCTCCTGCACCGTGGCCTCGCCCTCGTCGCGGGCGTCGCTGCGCAGGATGACGAACGCGCAGACCGCCTGGCCGGTGGTCTCGTCGGTGGCGCCCACGACCGCGGCCTCGGCGACGCTGGGGTGGGACACCAGCGCAGACTCGATCTCGGCGGTGGACAGGCGGTGGCCCGAGACGTTCATGACGTCGTCGACGCGGCCGAGCAGCCAGATGTTGCCGTTGGCGTCGTACTTCGCGCCGTCGCCGGCGAAGTAGTACTTGTCGCCGAACCGGCTCCAGTAGGTCTCCTTGTAGCGCTCCTGGTCGCCCCAGATGCCGCGCAGCATCGACGGCCACGGCTTGGTGAGCACGAGGTAGCCGACGGCCTCGGGGTCGTGCAGCGGCTTGCCCTCGTCGTCGAGGATCTCGGCGCTGATGCCGGGGATCGGGCGCTGGGCCGAGCCGGGCTCGAGGTCGGTGACGCCGGGCAGCGGGCTGATCATGATCGCGCCGGTCTCGGTCTGCCACCACGTGTCGACGATGGGGGCGCGGTCACCGCCGATGTGCTTGCGGTACCAGAGCCACGCCTCGGGGTTGATCGGCTCGCCGACGGAGCCGAGCAGCCGCAGCGAGGACAGGTCGTACTCCGCGGGGATGTCCTCGCCCCACTTCATGAACGTGCGGATCGCGGTGGGCGCGGTGTAGAGGATGGAGACGCCGTACTTCTGCACGATCTCCCACCAGCGGCCCTGGTGCGGAGTGTCGGGGGTGCCCTCGTAGAGGACCTGCGTCGCGCCGTTGGCCAGCGGGCCGTAGACGATGTAGGAGTGGCCGGTCACCCAGCCCACGTCGGCGGTGCACCAGTAGACGTCGGTCTCGGGGTGGACGTCGTGCACGACCGCGTTGGTGTAGGCCGTCTGGGCCAGGTAGCCGCCGCTGGTGTGGAAGATGCCCTTGGGCTTCCCGGTGGTGCCGCTGGTGTAGAGGATGAACAACGGGTGCTCGCTGTCGTGCGGCTGCGCCTCGTGCTGGTCGCTGGCGCTGTCGACGACGTCGTGCCACCACACGTCGCGCGCGTCGTCCCAGGCGACCTCGCCCTCGGTGCGCCTGACGACGAGGACCTTCTCGACCGGGGAGTCGCCGCTGCTGACGGCCTCGTCCACGGCCGGCTTGAGCGGTGCCGGCCTGCCGCGCCGGAACTGCCCGTCGGTGGTGACCACGACCCGGGCCTGCGCGTCGGCGATGCGGGTGCGCAGGGCGTCGGCGGAGAACCCGCCGAAGACGACCGAGTGGGGTGCGCCGATGCGGGCGCAGGCCAGCATGGTGAAGACCGTCTCGGGGATCATCGGCATGTAGATCGCGACGCGGTCGCCCTTGCGCACGCCGAGGGACTCCAGGGCGTTGGCCGTCCTGCACACCTCGCGCAGCAGCTCGGCGTAGGTGATCGTGCGCGTGTCGCCGCCCTCTCCCTCGAAGTGGATCGCGACGCGGTCGCCGTTTCCGGCCTCGACGTGCCGGTCGACGCAGTTGCGGGCCACGTTGAGCTGCCCGCCGACGAACCACTTCGCGAACGGCGCGTCGCTCCAGTCCAGCGTGGTGTCGAACTCCTTGTCCCAGGTCACGTAGCGGTGGGCCTGCTCGGCCCAGAACGCCTCGTGGTCGGCGGCCTGGTCATAGAGGGAGGCGTCACCGTTGGCCTGCGCCGTGAACTCCGGGGTCGGGCTGAACGTGCGGCTCTGCGTCGGGGTCGATGGCGTCGGGTCGGTCACGGGGTCCTCCTGGGGATCAAGGCGCGTACGACGACACTCAACCCCGTTGCGCGTGAGGCTTCAACCGATGTCGCCGCGTGGCGCGTGGGGCTGGTGCGTCGCCCGGAGCATCGCGCGGTGCTGGCCGATCGCGCTGACCGGTACCCTCCCGCCATGACGGAGGGGACAAAGGGGACGGCCGCGACGCTGGTGGGACAGGTGCGCGAGCAGTTCTCGTGGCTGCCGCGGGTGCTCCTGGTCGCGGCGGTGCTCGTGCTGGCCTGGGGGTGGTGGGCGCTGGCGTTCCTGGCCTCGACGCGCTCGTCCCTGACCGGCAACACCGAGGTCTGGCCGCCGCACCTGCCGGTGCTGCTGGCCCAGTTCAGCCTCGCGGTGTTCGGTCCGGTCGGCGCCTCGATCGTGGTCATGGTCGTGTTGCGCCGGGCCGGGCTCGCGCTCCTCTCGGTGCTCCTGGGCTACGGCGCCGCGCTCTGGTTCACCCTGCGGGGCGCCGCCCCGGGCCTTGTCGCCGCTGACCCGACCGAACGCAAGATCATGCTCGTCACCGTCGGGCTGGCCGCGATCCTCGGCCTGGCGCTAGGGGTCGTCGCCACCCGCGGGCCGCAACGCCTGGGCTTCGTCGGGGTGCTGGCGCTCGCCCCGGTCACCAGCCTGCTGGTGACGCTGTTGCACCTGGGGGACGCCGGCACCTGGCTCGGCCGGGTGCTCGTGGCGGCGCTGCTGGTGCTCATCGCGTGGCGCCGGTGGACCGGCGTGCTGCTGTGGCCGCTGTTCGTGCTCTGGTTCTGGCTGGTCGAGGTCGCCCAGCAGACGCTGCGCTACGGCACCGAGACCCTGCGCCACCCGGGCGGCCACGGCGTCAGCCTGCAGATGGTGCTGGATGCCATGACCGACTTCCTGCGCAACGCGTGGGAAGTGCTGGCGTCCAACGCCTGGAGCTTCCTGTGGCCGGCGATCCTGCTCGCCACCGTGGCCCTCGCCTGGCGGCGCGTGTGGCCCGGCGTGATGGACCGGGCGGCCGGGCTGCCGCTGCCCGCGCGCAAGCCGGCGCCGGGCCAGGGCGAGCCGGCCTCCGGAGGCGACTGACCGGCATACCGCAGACATGACGCGGGCCGCGTCCCCACGAGGGGACGCGGCCCGCAGCCGTATGCCGGGTGGTTCAGCCCGCGTGCGCGGTCACCGCGTCGAGGGCGTCGGCGATGCCCTCGCCGTAGAACGCGTTGTCGTCGGTGCTGCCGGTGCAGCGGGTGTCCGTCGGGCATGCGTGGTCGTCGGCCTCGCCGCGCAGCATCGCGATGAGCTGGGCAGGGGTGGCCTCGGGGTGGGTGGTCTTCAGCAGCGCGAGGACCCCCGCCACGTGCGGGGAGGCCATCGAGGTGCCGCTGAGCAGGGCGTAGCCGCCACCGGGCCAGGTGGACAGGATCCGCGAGCCGGGGGCGGCGACGTCGATGACGCCCTCACCGAAGTTGGAGTAGCTCGCCTTGTCCGTCGTCTGGGTGAGGGCGGACACCGTGGCGACGCCGGGCAGCTCGGTGGGGATGTCGTGGCAGCCGTTGTTGATCGTCCGGGCCACCGGCGTGCTGTCGTCGGGGCTGGTGGTGTCGGTCGTCTTGTGGGCCAGGTCGTAGTTGCTGTTGCCCGCGGCGGCGGCGCTGACCACGCCCTGCTTCTCCGACCACGCGACGGCCCGGCGGACCGCTTCCATCGCGGCGGCCTGGTCGGGCTGGTCGTCGCAGTAGAACTGGAACGGGTCCACGTAGTAGCTGTTGTTGGTCACGTCCATGTGCTTCAGGCCGGCCCACATGAAGCCGCAGACGGCGTACTCGGGGTAGATGTAGCCGTCGTCGCTGACCACCTTGACCGAGGCGAGGCGCACGTTCGGCGCGACCCCGACGATGCCGATCCCGTTGCGGGCGGCGGCGATGGTGCCGGCCACGTGGGTGCCGTGGCCGCTGGTCGTGGGCAGCCAGCTGCTCGGGGTGGTGTCCGGCTTGCCGGCGTCGATGCAGCTGGCCGAGTCGGCGGCGTCGATGTTGGCCTTGAGGTCGGGGTGGCTGGCGTCGATGCCGCTGTCGAGCACGCCGACAAGGACGCGGCGGGAGCCGTCGGTGACCTGGTGGGCCCGGTCGGCCTTGATCATCGCCATGTCCCACTGCTCGGACTCGCGCGGGTCGGTCGCCAGGCCGGCGTCCTGGGCGTCGCCGGTGCTCATCTGGCCGGCCGACGCGTGCCGGGCCGCGGGTGCGCTGCTGCCGGGCGTGCCCTCCTTGACAGCGACGGTCCGGGTGGCGCCGACCGACTCCACGGCGTGGCCCTCGGCCAGGCGCACGACGTCGGCGCGGAACGCCGAGCGCGTGGAGTGGGCGACGACGACGCCGATCTCGGGCCAGGACTGGACCACGGTGCCGCCCGCGGCCCGCACGGCCCGCTCGACCAGCCGGGTCTGGCCGGGGTTGGCGTGCTTCGCGTTGAGCAGGTAGCTCATGAGCATGCCGTCAGGGGTGGCGATCGGCACGGGCGTCGAGGTGGGCTGGTCGGCGGCGGGCGAGGCCTGGGCCAGGCCGGCTCCGAGCAGGGACGTCGTCAGCGCGAGCGCCGCGGTGGCGGCCAGCGTCGCGGGGCGACGGGACAAGCGAGGTGACATGGGCGCTCCGGTCATCGTGGGGCTGGGTCGGGCCCGCATCCGGTATGTCCGCAAGGCCCGTTTCGGACCCTAGGTCGCCCGGGATGCGCAGGGGTGCCCACACATCGCTTCCTGACCAAGTCTTGAATGTCGGCTTTGCGCAAGACGAGGCCACTGACCGTCGCCGTTCCGGTCGGGTCGGCGACTCTGACGTGCGCAAAGCCGGTGTCCAGCCCGGCCCGCCCGGTCCCGACGGCCAGCCGTTCCGGCTGCTCTCTAGGCTGCTGACCGTGCCCGGACCTGCCGACTCCCTCGCCGCGCTCGCCGCCCTGCCCGGGGTGGACGAGGCCACCACCGCCGCCCGTGAGGCGTGCACCGAGCTGCGCTGGCACCAGGCGCTGCGCCGGCGGATCCCCGAGGCGGCGGCCGAATCCCGCGTCCGCGGTGCGCGGGCCAGTGCCGCCCTGGAGGGCGCCGAGGTCGACGTCGCCGTGGTGCGCGACCTGATGCGCGGTGCGTTGGCGTGGCCGACCGAGCCCGACCCGCTGGAGCAGGTGCTGCGCGGCGTGGTCCAGGCCACCGCCGAGACCGAGCACGTGCGCGGGCTGGTGGGGTCCGCGCCGCTGCAGGCGCTGGCCCGGCTGCACGTCGCGGCCGCCGCCGGCCTGGTCGCCCCCGAGCAGCTGGGCCGCCCCCGCCAGCCGGGGGAGGGCTGTGCCGAGCTGGTCGACCTCGGGGCCGCGCCGGACGCCGAGGTGGTCTCGGCCCGGCTGGCCGGGCTGGTCGAGCTGCTCACCGCCCTCGACTCGGCCCCGGCCGTCATCGTGGCGGCGCTCGTGCACGCCGAGATCGCCACGGTGCGGCCGTTCGTGCGGGGCAACGCCGTGGTGGCCCGGGCGCTGGAGCGGGCGCTGGTCCAGGCAAGTGGCCAGGACCCGACCGGTGTGGCGGTGCCCGAGGCCGGGCACGGCGCGCAGGGCGGAGCGGCCTACCTGGGCGCGCTCACGGCATACGGCACCGGCAGCCGCGAGGGGGTCGCGCTGTGGCTCAAGCACTGCGCCCAGGCGGTCGTCACCGGGGCGCGTGAGGGACAGCGGGTCGCCGACGCGGTGCTGGCCGGCCGACTGGGCTGACGCCACGCCCGCCGGGGAACTGCCTGCAAAGTCAAGTCTTTCGTTTGGCAGCGGGGACGAGTAGACAGGTCCTGAGCCGACGGGCGGGAGCCCGACGACCACCGCGAAAGGCGCGGGCACCCACGCGCGGGCAGTCCACTGGTGGACCGATCGTGGCGGGCTTGTCCCACTGCGACAAACGTGTGCACGCCTGGTAACCCGTGGCGTTCGCGGTCGATGGCACCTCGTTCGCGAGGTGCCATCACCTTTTCCTGTGACTTTTGGGGCAAGGGTTTGCGCTCGGGCCCTGAGTGCCCCACTATGGAACGTGCGCGCTCCCCTTAAGGGTCGAGCGCGCCAACGCACCAGCTCCTCCCCCCCGGAGCTTGGCGCGTTGACGGCCCCCGTTGTCCCCCCGACGGGGGCCGTCCCCTTTCTCCAGCCAGTTTCCTGGCGTCCGGAGGCACGTCAGGGCCGTTGACGGCGCCCTATCTGTTCTCCCCCCGACGGGGGCCGTCCCCTTTCTCCAGCCAGTTCCGTTCGGGTTATTGCCTATCCGAACACCTCCCAGCCCGCGTTGTGGTGCCGATTTCGCCCAGGAACGCGGGCCGAGACGTGTCCGGTGCGAGCTGCGGGTATGCCGTGAGCGGCCTTTGTCCACAAGCCCCCTCGCGTTCGTCCCACTGTCCACAGGCCCGTGGCGCCACCTGTCCTCACCGATCGCCCCGCCCGAGGCTGGGCGACATGACAGCAGCTCACGTGATCGGCGTCGTCGGCGGTTCCGGCGGGGTCGGCGCCACCGTCCTCGCCGCCGCGCTCGCCACCCGGGCCGCAGCCACCGGCCGCACCGTCGCCTGTGTCGACGGCGACGTGCTCGGTGGGGGCCTCGACGTCACCTTCGGCCTCGAGCAGGAGCCGGGTCTGCGCTGGCCCGACCTTGCCGCCGCGCTCGGCCGGGTCGATGGCCCCGAGCTGCTCCGCCGGCTGCCGGCCACCGACGGGGTGGCAGTCCTGTCCTTCGACCGCTCCAGACCGGGCGAGCCGGCCGACGAGGCGCGCGAGGAGGTGCTGCGCGCGCTGAGGTCCTGCATCGACGTCGTCGTGCTCGACCTGCCCCGTGCCGATGCGCCCTTCGGGCAGTCCCTGGCCGCCCTGGCCGACTCGCTGGTCCTGGTGTCCGGCGACGGGGTGCAGGCCCTGGCCGCCACCAGCGCCGCCGCGGGGTTCCTGAGCCAAGCGCATGACCAGCTGTGGCTGTGCGTGCGCTGCGCCGGGCACGACGACGGGGTCGCCGAGTCGCTCGCGGTCGCCGTCGACCTGCCGCTGCTCGCCACGGTGCGGCACGACCCACGCCTCGATGCGGACCTGCTGCACGGCATCCCCCCGGGGTCCCGCTCGCGCGGCCCGCTGGCCCGGGCCGCCGAGAGGGTGCTGGCCGCGCTGCTGCTGCCGGCCGAGCGGCGGGCCTCGTGACCGTCATCGACCCCGTCTGGGAGCAGATCAGCCAGGGCCGACCGCCGTCGGCGGCAGCCGTGGCCGATGTGCTCGCACCGGCACGGGTGACGCTGGGGGAGCGCGGGCTCGAACGTGCCCGGGACGACCTCGCCGCGAAGGTGCTTGGCACGGGCCCGTTGGAGCCGCTGCTGGCCGACTCCCGGGTCACCGATGTCCTGGTCAACGCCGCCTCTGGGGTGTGGGTCGAGCGCGACGGGCTCCTGGCCCGGGTAGGTGTCGACGTCGGGTCGGAGGCGCAGGTGCGCCGGCTCGCCGTCCGCCTTGCCGGTCTGGCCGGGCGACGGCTGGACGAGACCTGTCCATGGGTTGACGGGCTCCTGCCGGGGGGAGTGAGGCTCCACGCCGTGCTGCCCCCACTGGCGGCTGACGGCACGCACATCAGCCTGCGGGTGCCGCGCCGGGTCGCCCCGACCCTGACCGGGCTCGGCGAGCTGGGGACGTTCGGACCGGGTTGGTTGCCCGTCCTGCGTGCCTTGGTCCGCCGGCGCCGCGCGTTCGTCGTCACCGGTGGCACCGGCAGCGGCAAGACCACGCTCCTCGGGGCACTGCTCGGTGAGGTCGACGGGGGTGAGCGGCTCGTGGTCGTCGAGGACGTGCGCGAGCTGGCCGTCGACCACCCTCACGTCGTCCGCCTCCAGGCCCGGGCGGCCAACGTCGAGGGCCGCGGCGAAGTCACGCTCACCGCGCTGGTCCGGCAGTCCCTGCGGATGCGTCCCGACCGGGTCGTGGTCGGGGAGGTGCGTGGTGGAGAGGTGCGTGAGCTACTCACGGCGCTCAACACCGGACACGAGGGCGGCTGCGGCACCCTGCACGCCAACGCGTGCACCGACGTCGTCGCCCGGTTCGAGGCGCTCGGCGCGCTGGCCGGCATGAGCCCTGCCGCGGTGCACGCCCAGCTGCTCAGCGCGATCCAGGTCGTGCTGCACGTCAGCCGGCCGGATGGGCAGCGTCGCCTGGAGACGATCGGCGTCCTGCAGTGCGCCGAGGGCCGTGCTCCTGTGGTGGTTCCCGCTCTCGAGCGTGGGGCGGACGGGGAGCCGCGACGCTCGGAGGGCTGGCCCCGGCTGGCCGCTACGTGCGGGTTGTCCGACGACGGCGACGGACTCGGGGTGCTTCGGTGAACGCGCTGATCGCGCTCGCCCTGTGCATGGCCGTGCTGCTTGCCGGTCGGCCACCCGCGCCGACGCTCTCGGTGCTGACCTCGCGCGCTGGGGCGCCCGCCAACGATGCGGCCCGGCGGCTGACCGGGCGGGTCCGTGCCCTCCGGCACCGGAGGGCGGCGTGGCGGGACCGGGCGGTCGCCCGCACGGTCCTCGCCCTGGTCGACACCGTGGCGCCGGCGCTGGAGGCGGGGCTACCACCGGCAGCGGCGTTCGTGCTCGCCGCCGACTCGGTCGCGCCCCCGCAGGAGCCACGCCCTGGGTCCGCCACGGCTTGGGTCCGGGCGGCCGGCCGGGCCGTCGCCGAGGGCGCACCGGTGTCGTCGGTACTGCGCCGCGGCGATGACACCCTGGGCTCACGGGAGCTGGGAGTGCTGGCCGCCGCGTGGTCGCTCAGCGAGGAGACCGGCGGCCCGCTGGCCGATGCTGTCCGGACCGCGGGAGTGGTCGTGCGCGGCTCGATGGCCCAGCGCGAGCGCATGCTGGCCGCTGTCGCCGGGGCGCGCTCGACGATGAACATCCTGACGGTGCTGCCGATCGGTGGCCCGCTGATCGCCCTGGCCGTGGGGCTGGACCCGTCGAGGCTCTACCTCGGGTCCCCGCTCAACCAGGCCTGCCTCGTGATGGGCGTCGTACTGGCCGTGGCCGGACGGGCCTGGGTGCGCCGGCTCGTCGCCGGCGCCGTCCGCGGGCCGGTGCTCTCGTGACGGCGCTCGCAGCGGTGCTGGTGACCCTGGCCGTCCTGCTCGTCTCGGTGCCTGCGCCGACTCTGCCGCTGCGGACCGCGCTGCCAGAGCAGGCCCTCCGGCCCGCTCCGCCGCTGACGATGCCCGACGTGGCCGACACCCTCGACCTGCTGGCCCTGGCGCTGCGCGGGGGTGCGGGCATCGTCCAGGCCATCGATGCCGTGGCGGACCGGGTCGGCCCGCCCGCATCGGACCAGCTGCGCCAGGTCTCGGCGGCGCTGCGGTGGGGAGTGGAGGACTCCCGCGCCTGGTCGGCGGTCCCGGCCGCGTGGCAGCCGGCAGCCAGGGCGCTGCACATGGCTGCGACGGCCGGTGCCGCGCCGGCCGACCTGATGCACATGGCCGCCGGTGACCTGCGACGGGCCGAGGCTGCGCGGCTGGAGGTCGCGGCCTCCCGGCTCGGGGCACGGGTGGTGTTGCCGCTCGGCCTGGCGTTCCTGCCGGCGTTCGCCCTCACGACGGTCGCCCCGGTCGTCCTCGCCCTCACCCACCAGGTCCTGGGCCCGTGAGGCCCGGTTCACGCCGGATCCCGGCACTCACCACGAAGGAGAACACGCATGACACCTGCACTTACCCGCACCTACCGGGCCGTTCGCCGCAGGGTCCCCCTGACCGGCCAGGCCGGCATGACGACCGCAGAGTACGCCGTGGGGACCCTGGCCGCGTGCGCCTTCGCGGCCGTGCTCATCGCCGTCGTGCGCTCGGGGGCGATCAAGACGGCTCTCTCGCACCTGATCACCACCGCATTAGCGATCGCCTCGTGAGGTCCCGGCAGCGACGACAGGCGGGCATGGTCACGGCCGAGCTGGCGGTGGTCCTGCCTGTCGTCGTTGCCGTGCTCGCGCTGTCCCTGTGGGCGTTCGGGCTCGCGGTCGACCAGGTGCGGTGCGTCGACGCCGCCCGTGCGGGTGCCCGCGCGGCGGCACGAGGAGACCCGGTCGACGCAGTGTCCTCGCAGGTCCGGCGCGACGCGCCGGCTGGTGCCGCCGTGGCGATCTCGGCCGGAGGTAGGGACGTGACGGTGTCGGTCACCGCGCCGGTGCGCCGCCTCGGAGGGCTGGTGCCGGTCTGGTGGCGCCCGACCGCCGCCGCCACGGCCTCGCGCGAGGTCGAGGGTGGTCAGCCGTGACCGTCGCGGGCCGGCGGCAAGGGCCCGGGTGCGGCGAGCGCGGGTCCGCCACCGTGCTGGCGCTGGGACTCTGCCTCGCTCTGGGGCTGCTCACCCTCGCCGGCTGCGCGTTGCAGTCGGCCGTCGTCGCCAGCCACCGGGCGCGGGCGGCGGCCGACCTCTCCGCCCTGGCCGCGGCCCAGCAGTGGCTGGACGGGGCTCCTGCCGACCTGGCCTGCGCCGAGGCGAGACGGGTCGCCGGGGCCAATGGGGCGACAGTGCAGGCCTGCGCACCGGTGGCCGACTCGGTCACCGTCATCGTGGTGGTGCCGGCCGGACGACTGGGACCCGCCCTGGCCACGGCACGGGCTGGCCCCGTTCCGGGAACCGCCGGCTGACTGCCCGACCGGTCAGCCGGGTCGGCGGGTCAGGCGAGAGTCAGTCAACGTGGCGGTCGGCCCGACGCTCCGCCCGGGTCTCCTCGGGCAGGACCGTCGTCTGGCCAGCGGCGTCGTCGACAGGGCGGGTCGCGTCGTGGTGGGCCGGGCGCAGCGGGGTGGTCTCCGCGGCCTCGGCGGCCCGCGCGCGGGCTGCCTCCTCCTCGGCAGCGGTCGCGGCCTGCTCCTTGCGGAGCTGGCGCAGCTCCATCCGGCGGGCGGCCTTGCGGCGCAGGCTCGAGACCACCAGCCACAGACCCAGGACCAGGAGCAGCAACGCGGCCGCGCCGGCGAGGAACATCGCCAGCGGCGTCACCGAGACGTCGACGCCGGCAGCGCTGAGGTGGATGCTCGCCGAACTGGACCCGACGGCGGCGGCGGCGAACGCCACGGCGCCGAGGGCGACGACGATGAGGATCAGGCCGAGCAGGATCATGGGTGGGCCTCCAATGTCAGGGTCCGGGATCCGTGGCTGTGACCCTAGCCCCCTCCAGCCCTGCGGTCCCCTCGGCGGCCAGCACGACCTCGAGCAGGGCGACCGCCCGGGCCTTGTCCAGGGGCTCGTTCCCGTTGCCGCACTTGGGTGACTGCACGCACGAGGGGCATCCCGTGGCGCACTCGCAGGCGGCGATCGCGTCGCGGGTCGCCGACAGCCACGTGCGCACCGCGTGGAAGCCCCGCTCGGCGAAGCCCGCCCCACCAGGGTGCCCGTCGTAGACCATGATGGTCGGCAGGCCGGTGTCCGGGTGCAGCGCGGTCGAGACGCCGCCGATGTCCCACCGGTCCGAGGTCGCGACCAGGGGCAGCATCCCGATCGCGGCGTGCTCGGCGGCGTGGGCCGCCCCGGGGATGTCCGCCAGCTCGAGGCCCGCGACCGCGAGCAGCTCCTCCGGCATGGTCCACCACACCGCCTTGGTGTGCAGGGCCCGCTCGGGCAGCTCCAGGGGGTGCTCCCCGAGGACCTCGCCGGAGGGGAGCCGGCGCAGGAACGCCGTCACCTGGGTGCGCACCTCGACCGACCCGAAGTGCACCTGCACCTCGCCCCAGTCGGTCTGCTGCTCCACCGCGCCGATGTCGAAGGTGCTGACCGAGCGTGCCTGCGTCGACCAGCCGGGGTCGCCCTCGACCACGAGCGCCACCGACTCTGCCAGGTCCAGGTCGGTCACCACGAAGGTCCGCCCCTGGTGCACGTAGACCGCGCCGGTGTGGACGCTGGAGTGTGCCGCCGTGCCGTCGACGGTGCCCAGCACCCGGCCGCTGCCCCGCTCCACGATCCGCACCACCGGCTCGCCCGTGCCGCGCAGGCTGACGTGGTCGGCGGCACGGTCCGAACGGGCCCAGAACCACCCGGTGGGCCGCCGCCGCAGCACCCCCCGGGAGACGAGCGTGTCCACCAGCGGGCGCATGCCCGGGCCGAACACCTCGACGTCGGCGTCGGTCAGGGGCAGCTCGGCCGCGGCGGCGGCCAGGTGGGGGGCCAGCACGTAGGGGTTGTCCGGGTCGAGCACCGCCGCCTCCACCGGCCGCTCGAACAGCGCCTCGGGGTGGTGCACCAGGTAGGTGTCGAGCGGGTCGTCGCCGGCCACCATCACCGCCAGCGAGCAGGACCCGGACCGCCCCGCCCGCCCGGCCTGCTGCCACAGCGAGGCACGGGTGCCCGGCCAGCCGGCGAGGAGCACCGCGTCGAGGCCGCTGACGTCGATGCCCAGCTCGAGGGCGTTCGTGGCCGCGAGCCCCAGCAGCCGTCCGCCGCGCAGCGACCGCTCCAGCTCCCGCCGCTCCTCGGGCAGGTAGCCACCCCGGTATGCCGCCACCGCACCTTCCAGCCGGGGGTCCACCTCCGCGAGGGCGCGCCGGGCGCTCGCGGACACGGTCTCGACCCCGACCCGCGACCGGGCGAACGCCACCGTCTGCACGCCGGCGCTGACCAGGTCGGCCAGCAGGTCGGCGGTCTCGGCGACGGCGCTGCGCCGGTGCGGTGCCTCGTGCTCCCCGCCGCCGGGCACCAGCCCCGGCTCCCACAGTCCGAAGGTCATCGACTCCCGCGGTGAGCCGTCCTGCACGACCGGGCGCACCGGCATACCGATGAGGCGGGCGGCCTGGCCGGCCGGGTCGGCCACGGTCGCGGAGGCGAGGATGAACGTCGGGGACGCGCCGTAGCGGGCGCACACCCGCCGCAGCCGGCGCAGCAGGGCGGCCAGGTGCGAGCCGAACACGCCGCGGTAGACGTGGCACTCGTCGATGACGACGTAGCGCAGCGCCCGCAGGAACGGCGCCCACCGCTGGTGGCCGGGCAGCAGCGAGTGGTGCATCAGGTCGGGGTTGGTCAGGACGTACTGCGCGTGGTCACGGATCCAGCGCCGCTCCTCCGGCGGGGTGTCACCGTCGTAGGTCGCCGCCCGCACCCCCGGCACGGCCAGGGCCTGCAGCCGGGCCAGCTGGTCGGCCGCCAGGGCCTTGGTGGGGGACAGGTAGAGCGCCGTCGCGCCCCGGCCCGATGCCGTGGACGCGCCGTCGACGACGGCGGAGAGCACCGGCAGCAGGTAGCCCAGGCTCTTGCCCGAGGCGGTGCCGGTCGAGATGACCACGTGCGCCCCGGCGCGGGCCGCGTCCGCGGCCTCCCGCTGGTGCGCCCACAGCGAGGTGATGCCGGACGAGGCGAACGCCGACCACACCGGCGGGGCCACCCACTCCGGCCAGGGGGCGAGCTGCTCCTGGCGGGCCGGCACCGTGTGGACATGGACCAGCCGCTCGCGCCGGCGGCCCCCGGCGAGCTGCTCGAGAGTGGCCACGGGGTCGAACCGCGCATCGGCCACAGGGGGGAGGACGTGCTCGGTCATCGCCACTACGGTATGACGCGTGGCGGACACCCGACGCCACGACCGCCCCACCGCCTGGCCAACTTGCTGTCGCAGGAGCGCCACGGCGCTAGTCTTGGCGCACCTGTGAGCCGCAGAATCATGTGGGTCACCACCGCGCAGTGAGGAGCACGCTCGTGGACCTGTCGATCTCCAGTGCAGAACGCGGGGGCGTGACCGTGGTGCATGTGGGCGGCGAGATCGACGTCTACACCGCGCCGACGCTTCGTGAGCGCCTTGACGAGCAGATCAAGGCCGGCCACACCCACCTGGTCGTCGACCTCAGCGGCGTGACCTTCATGGACAGCACCGGGCTCGGTGTCCTCGTCGGCCGGCTGAAGTCGGTGCGGGCCCAGGATGGCTCGCTGCGGCTGGTCTGCTCGGCCGAGCGGATCCTCAAGGTGTTCGCGATCACCGGTCTGGACAAGGTCTTCCAGATCTTCGGGTCGGTCGACGACGCCGTCGGTGCGCACGCCTGACCAGGCCCCACCGCACGCCTGACCCGAGCCTTCACCGCACCACCTTCGCCGCCCCACGCCGCGTGGACCTTGGTCCCCACGTCGGGCGGCACTCGCGCATACCCTGACCGGACACGTGACGCCGGTCACAGCCTTTCAGGTTGGGTGTGATGTGGGTCACGGGTACGCTCCACCGCGTCAGCCCCCGTGCTCAGGTGGGCTGACGTCGTTTGCAGGCGAGTTCCGCTGTTCCCTGTCAAGGAGGATGGAATGCCCGGCCTCATCCGAGCCGCCGACGCGACAACTCTGTCGCTCTCCGGCACGAACCTCACCCTCGTGATCGTCGTCGCTGCCATTGCGGTGGTGGCGCTGGTCATGGGTGTGTTCTTCCGGCAGCAGGTCCTCGCCGCCGATCCCGGCACCGAGAACATGCAGACCATCGGCGGCGCCGTGGAGGAGGGCGCCCAGGCCTACCTGGCCCGGCAGTTCAAGACCCTTTCTGCCTTCGTGGTCATCGTCTTCGTCCTGTTGCTGGCGCTGCCGGCCGACTCCGCCGGGGTGCGTTGGGGCCGTTCGGGCTTCTTCGTCCTCGGCGCCGTGTTCTCGGCCGCGATCGGCTACCTGGGCATGAGCCTGGCGGTCAAGGCCAACGTCCGCGTCGCCTCGGCGGCCCGCGACGGCCACCGTGACGAGGGCATGCGGATCGCCTTCCGCACCGGCGGTGTCGTCGGCATGGCCACGGTCGGGCTGGGCCTGCTCGGCGCGTCCACGGTGGTGCTGCTCTACAAGGGTGACGCCCCCCGGGTGCTCGAGGGCTTCGGCTTCGGCGCCGCGCTGCTCGCGATGTTCATGCGTGTCGGCGGCGGCATCTTCACCAAGGCCGCCGACGTCGGCGCGGACCTGGTCGGCAAGGTCGAGGCCGGCATCCCCGAGGACGACCCGCGCAACGCGGCGACGATCGCCGACAACGTGGGCGACAACGTCGGCGACTGCGCCGGCATGGCGGCCGACCTGTTCGAGTCGTATGCCGTGACGTTGGTCGCCGCGCTCATCCTCGGCAAGGCCGCCTTCGGCGCGCACGGCCTGGTCTTCCCGTTGATCGTCCCGGCGATCGGCGCGCTCACTGCGGTGCTCGGCGTGTTCGTCACCAGGGCGCGTGCGGGGGAGAGTGGCCTGGTCGCGATCAACCGCGGCTTCTACATCTCCGCGTTCGTCTCGGCCGTGCTCTCGGCGATTGCCGCGTTCCTCTACCTGCCCTCCTCCTTCTCGGCGCTGGCCGGGGTGCCGCAGGAGGTCGCCCAGATCAACGGCGACCCGCGCCTGGTGGCCACCCTGGCGGTCTGGCTGGGCATCGCCCTGGCCGCGATCATCCTGTGGCTCACCGGCTACTTCACCGGCACCGACAAGCGACCCACCCGCGACGTCGCCCGCACCTCTCTCACCGGCGCCGCCACGGTCGTCCTGGCCGGCATCGGCGTCGGCTTCGAGTCGGCGGTCTACACCGCCGTCATCATCGGGTCCGCGATGTACTGCGCGTTCCTGCTCGGGGCCGGCTCGGTCGTCCTGTCGCTGTTCCTCATCGCCGTCGCCGGCACCGGGCTGCTGACCACGGTCGGCGTCATCGTGGCCATGGACACCTTCGGCCCGGTCAGCGACAACGCCCAGGGCATCGCCGAGATGTCCGGTGACGTCGACGGTGAGGGCGCGCAGATCCTCACCGAGCTCGACGCGGTCGGCAACACCACCAAGGCGATCACCAAGGGCATCGCCATCGCCACGGCGGTGCTCGCCGCCACGGCTCTGTTCGGCAGCTATTCCGACGCGGCCAAGACCGCGATCCTCACCGCGGCGCAGACGCTCAAGGTGGAGCCGTCGGTCTCGACCAAGGTGTCGCTGCTGGACTACCAGGTGATCACCCCGTCCAACCTGTTCGGGCTGATCCTCGGTGCCTCCGTGGTGTTCATGTTCTCCGGCCTGGCGATCAACGCGGTGACCCGCGCCGCCGGGGCGATCGTCTTCGAGGTGCGCCGCCAGTTCCGCGAGCACCCCGGGATCATGGCCGGCACCGAGAAGCCGGAGTACGGCCGTGTCGTCGACATCTGCACCAAGGACTCGCTGCGCGAGCTGGCCACCCCCGGCCTGTTGGCCGCGATGGCCCCGGTGGCGGTCGGCTTCGGCCTGGGCATCGGCCCGCTGGCGGGCTACCTCGCCGGGGCGATCGGCACCGGCGTGCTCATGGCCGTGTTCCTCGCCAACTCCGGTGGCTCGTGGGACAACGCCAAGAAGATCGTCGAGGACGGCAACTACGGCGGCAAGGGCAGCGAGGCCCACGCGGCCACCGTCATCGGCGACACCGTCGGTGACCCGTTCAAGGACACCGCCGGCCCGGCGATCAACCCGCTGATCAAGGTGATGAACCTCGTCTCGGTGCTCATCGCCCCGGCCATCGTCCAGCTGACCATCGGCTCCAGCGCCAACCCGGTCCTGCGCTACGGCATCGCCGTGGTGGCGCTGCTCATCGCGGTCGGGGCGATCGCCGTCTCGAAGCGTCGCGACATCGCGATCGGCGACGACAGCAATGACGGCGCCGCCGCGGAGGAGCCCGCCAACGCGGCGGTCTGAGCCACCCGGCATACCGGTATCCGCGGCCGGTCACCTCCCCGAGGTGACCGGCCGCGGTGCGTCCGGAAGCGGCTCAGGCCGAGTCGTTGGCCCGGGCGAGGACCGCCCTGGGCAGCACGAACCACACCAGCAGGAAGAGCAGCAGCATCGCGGCGCCCACCACGATGCCGGCGGCGCGGCCGACGACCACGTCGAAGACCAGCAGGATGACGCTGCCCACCGTCAGCCCCAGCGTGGTCAGGCCGGCCTTGGCGAGGCGGTTGGAGGTCTCCACGAGCACCCGCTTCTTGTGCTGGCGGAACAGCAGCCGGTGGGAGCTGACCGGGGCGATCAGCAGCGCGATGGAGATCACCCCGAGCACCACGGCGGTCAGGTAGGTGGCCCTCTGCACCGCGTCGAGGTGGGTGAACCGGGCCTGGAACGGCAGGGTCAGCAGGAAGCCGGTGAGCACCTGCACGCCGGTCTGTGCCACCCGCAGCTCCTGGAGCAGCTCGTCCCAGTTGCGGTCGGCGCGCTGCGTCGGTGTCTCGCCGGGGCGGGCGTCATCTGAGGAGCCGGTCATGGCGGGAGCCTGCCATGACCTGCTTCTGTTTAGGCCCGGATCGGTGGGGGTAACGATCCCTCGCCGGGGTGCTGTGCCTTTTCTGTGCGGCACCCCGGACCAGAACGGGGTTGTCCGACGTGCCCCGGTCTGGCGGGGTTGTGCCCTGCGCCCCATCCGTGTTCTAGTGACCGCGACAGGTCCAGAAGCGGCGCCATGTCTCCACGTTCGGATGAACGGGCGTCACATGACATCGCAAGCCGAGGCGCCGCCGCCTGCTGCCGAGGATCCCCCGACCAGGGATGACGGTCCCACCCGCAACGACCAGACACTGGAGCTGCTCGAGCAGGCAGGCCGGGCCACGTGCCCCGAGGAGCGCAGCCGCCTGCTCGACGAGGCGTTCCTGCTCAACATCGGCACCGCCGAGAACATCGCCTCGCGCTACCGGGGGCGAGGGGTGGACTGGGAGGACCTGCTCCAGGTCGCCTACGTCGGGCTGGTCAAGGCCGTGCGCGGCTTCCGGCCGAGCGAGGGATCCAGCTTCGCGGCCTATGCCAACCCCACCATCTCCGGGGAGATCAAGCGCCACTTCCGCGACTTCGCGTGGACCGTGCGCCCACCGCGGCGCATCCAGGAGCTGCAGGGCGCCGTGCACGGGGTGGAGCCCGAGCTGGTCCAGGCCCTGGGGCGCCCGGCCTCCCCCTCCGACCTCGCCCGCGCCCTGGCCGTCGACCTGTTCGAGCTGCGGGAGGCCCTCACCGTCGACGGGTGCTTCGCGCCGCTGTCGCTCGACGCGCCCGCCCGCACCGAGGCCGGCGCCACCCTCGGCGAGCTTGTGCCCGACGAGACGGACCCGTTCGAACGGATCGACCGGTTGCGGACCCTCGTCCCCGTGATGACCGCCCTGACGCCGCGGGAGCGGAAGATCCTGGTCATGAGGTTCGTCCGCGGCTGTACGCAGGCCGAGATCGGTGCCGAGCTCGGGGTCAGCCAGATGCAGGTCTCCCGGCTGCTGCGGGACCTGCTCGAGCGGCTGCGCGAGGCGCTGGCGTCCCCGGACGGGGAGGACGAGGACGCCCTCGTCATCGACTGAAAAGGGACGCTTCGGACACATTCGCCCGCGGCCTTGAGCGCGGCACACCGGCTGGTGCATGGTGTCGTTCCAAGGCTCAGCACTCCCTGGCCGCCCCCCTTATGCCCCACACCTTCAGGAGGTCGACGTGGACCCGTCGTTCGCGGCGGACTTCGCCGAGATGGCACGGCACATGCACCAGGGCGAGGACGTCGGGCAGACCGTCGAGGCGGTCGCCCAGTTCGCCAAGGAGGCGCTGGCGTGTGACTGCGCCGGCGTGATGCTCGTGCACGGCGGCAAGCAGGTCGAGACCGCCGCCACCACGGACCCCCTCGTCATCAAGGCAGACCGGCAGCAGATGGAGTGCGGGCAGGGCCCGTGCCTGGAGTCGATCTGGGACCACGAGACGTTCGTCATCCACGACACCGAGACCGAGACGCGCTGGGCGGACTGGTGCCGCCAGGTGTCCGGCCTGGGCGTGCGCAGCGTGCTCAGCCTGCGGCTGTTCACCCACAACAACACCATGGGCGCGCTCAACCTGTATGCCGTGGAGCCGGGCCGCTTCGACGACGAGGACATCGCCGTGGCCACGATCTTCGCCGGTCACGCGTCCGTGGCGCTGGCGTCGGCCCGCAACGAGTCGAGCCTGCGCAAGGCCATCGACGCCCGGCACCTGATCGGGCAGGCGCAGGGCATCCTCATGGAGCGGTTCAACCTCGACGCCGACCAGGCGTTCGCCATCCTGCGGCGCTACTCCCAGGACAAGAACATGAAGCTGCGGGCGGTCGCCGAGCACATGGTCGAGTCCCGCCAGCTGCCCGCGTGAGGTCCGGCCAGCTGCCCGCCTGAAGGTGCCCCGGCATGTCTCGTGGTGACCCCTGCGGCGGGTCACCGTGCGCGCAGGCGCCCATCGGGGTACCACTCGGGCATGCGCCTGCGCCGTAGCAAGCCCGACGGGCCCGGCATCCGCCGCCTGCGTCGGGGTCGGGGGTTCTCCTACGTCGACGCCTCCGGGCAGGCGGTGGACCCGCAGACCCGCGAACGCATCTCCTCGCTGGCCATCCCGCCGGCGTGGCGCGACGTGTGGATCAGCCCGTGGCCGCATGGGCACATCCAGGCCGTCGGCACCGACGACGCGGGCCGGCGGCAGTACCTCTACCACGAGGCCTGGCACGAGAGCCGCAACGAGGCAAAGCACCTGCGCGTGCTCACCCTCGCCCGCGGCATCCACACGGTGCGGGAGGCGGTCGAGGCCGACCTCACGGCCCGGGCGCTGGGGCGCGACCGGGTGCTCGGGGTGGCGCTGCGGATGCTCAACTACGGCGTGTTCCGCACCGGCGGGGAGGCCTACGTGCAGGAGCACGGCACCCACGGCGTGGCCACGCTGCTGCGCGAGCACGTGTGCCTGCGCCGCGGCGAGGTCGTCTTCGAGTACACCGCCAAGGGCGGTCTGGCGCGCTCGGTCAGCCTGCGCGACGACAAGCTGGCGGCAGCCATCCGGGCCCTTCGGCGGGCGCGTTGTGACAGCGACCGGCTGCTGGTCTACCGAGACGGCCGGGAGTGGCGGGAGGTGCACGCCGACGACGTCAACGCCCGGTTCAAGCAGCTGGCCGGCGAGGACTACACCGTCAAGGACCTGCGCACGTGGCGGGCGACCGTGGTGGCGGCGGTCGCCCTGGCCCAGGCCGGTCCGGCGGGCAGCAAGGCGCCCCGGGCCCGCGCCGAGCGGGCGGCCATGGAGCTCGTCGCCGAGGAGCTCGGCAACACCCCGGCGGTCGCGCGCCGTTCCTATGTGGACCCGCGGGTGGTGGAGCACTTCGGCGCCGGTCGCACGATCGCCGCGGCCCTCCAGCGGCTGGGAGGCGACGACCTGATGGTGCCCGAGGTGCGCCAGGGGGTGGAGCGGGCCGTGGTGCGGCTGCTGGCCAGCCAGCCGCGCGGCTGACCCGACCGCGGTTTGTCCCGCAGTGCGCCGGGTAAGACAGTAGTGGGCGAGGCCGCCCGCGTTTTCCATCCACCCCCACGGAGGTCCCATGTCGACTGACGCGATCGTGCTGCTCAAGGACGACCACAAGGAAGTGCGCCGGCTGTTCCGCGACTTCGAGGAGGCGGGGGACAACGCCAATGTGCGCAAGGGGCAGATCGTCAGGAAGATCATCGAGCTGCTCACCGTGCACACCTACATCGAGAACGAGGTCATGTATCCCGAGGTCCGCGCGCTGCTGCCGGAGGTCGAGGACGACGTGCTCGAGTCCTACGAGGAGCACCACGTGGCCGACGTGCTGTGCATGGAGCTGTGGTCCATGGAGCCCGACGACGAGCGGTTCGACGCCAAGACGACCGTCCTCATCGAGTCGGTTCGCCACCACATGGATGAGGAGGAGCAGGAGTGGTTCCCCACGGTGCGTGAGGGGCTCGGTCGCAACCAGCTCCAGGAGATCGGGGCGAAGATGATCGAGCTGAAGAAGTCGGCCCCCCGCAAGCCCTCCCAGCCGAGCGCGCTGAAGAAGGCCATCGACGCCCTCATCTCCTGACCGGGGAGGCGAGCCCGCGTTTGACCGCCGACCTACCGGGTACGTGCCTGCCGGCGGCGGGCTGCCCCCATCCCGCCCGGAAACGGGGGCGGTCCGTCGTCCCGCCCTAGGCTGGCGCCATGACCCCCAGCCCGGCTCCTCCCGTCCCGCTGCCCGACCTCGTCCCGTCGCTGCGGGCCGACCTCGCCGCGGCCGGCTTCACCGTCGACGGCATCGCGGCGGCGCTGGGCCCGGTGGCCAACGACGCGCTCGGCCGGGAGCAGATGCTGCCGGCCGACCTGGCCACCCGGGACGCGGGCACGCCGCTGGCCACCCTGGTGCGCCTGTTCACCCTCGGCAGGCCCGTGCCGGCCGAGGCCGTCTCCGCTGCGCTGCCGACGCTGGGTCTCGAGGGGCTGGAGCGCCTGGGCCTCGTGACCGTGGGCGAGGGCCGGGTCCGCGCCACGTGCGACCTGCACCCGCACGCCGACGAGAGGCACAGCTGGTGGGTGGCCTCGGACCTGTCGGAGATGGCGACCGGTGCCGCGCTGGCCCCGGACCACGTGCTGGGCATCGGCGGCGCATCGACCACCCTGGCGGCGTGGACGCCGCGCCCGCAGGTCGACCGGGCGCTCGACATGGGCACGGGCTGCGGCGTCCAGGCCCTGCACCTGTCCGGGCACGCCGGCTCGACCGTCGCGACCGACCTGTCCCGGCGCGCGCTGGACTTCGCCGCGTTCAACGCGGCCGTCAACGGCCTCGAGCTCGACCTGCGCTGCGGCAGCCTGTTCGAACCCGTTGCCGGGCAACGCTTCCAGCTCATCGTCAGCAACCCGCCGTTCGTCATCACCCCGCGCGTCTCGGACGTCCCGCTGTTCGAGTACCGCGACGGGGGGCTCGCCGGGGACGCCCTGGTCGAGGCCGTGGTGCGCACCATCGGCGAGCACCTCGAGCCCGGCGGCATCGGGCAGTTCCTCGGCAACTGGGAGGTCGCCGAGGGCGCCGACTGGCGCGACCGCGTCCGCGGCTGGTTGGAGGGCACGGGCCTGGACGCGTGGGTCATCCAGCGTGACGTGCAGGACCCCGCGCAGTACGCCGAGCTCTGGGCCCGTGACGGCGGCAACGTGCCGGGCACGCCCGAGCACGACGCCATGTATGCCGCGTGGCTGGCCGACTTCGCGTCCCGCGGCGTCGGGTCGGTCGGCTTCGGGGTGGTGACGGTGCAGCGGCCGGCGACGGCGCGCGATACCTGGGTGGAGCTGGTGGAGGAGTCCGGGCCGGTGTCCTCCCCGATGGGCCCGGCGATCCTCGCGGGCGTGCGCGCCCGCACCTGGCTGGCCGAGCACGGCGACGCCGGGGTGCTGGCGACGGCGTGGCGGTGTGCCGAGGACGTCACCGAGGAGCGGCACTCCCGGCCCGGCGCCGAGGACCCCAGCGTGATCGTCATCCGGCAGGGCAGCGGGCTGCGCCGGGGCGTGCGGGTCGACACCGTCATGGCCGCGTTCGTCAGCGTCTGCGACGGCGACCTCACGGCGGGTCAGGCGCTCGAGGCCATCGCGGCGCTGCTCGAGCAGGACGCCGGCGAGGTGCGTGCGGCCGCGCTGCCGGTGGTCCGCGGGCTGGTCGCCGACGGCTTCCTGATCCCCGCCTGACCCGCAGCCCGGCGGTCGGGACGCTCGTCGTCCGGCGTCGGCGCGGCTAGTTGAGCTGCCAGGAGCGCTTGGACAGGCCGTACCAGAATCCCTCGATGACCGAGCGGTTGTCCGGCGTGCCTGCCTCGAACGCGGCCCCCAACGACACGAACAGCGGCGCGAAGTGCTCGGTGCGCGGGTGGGCGCGCCGGGCCGCCGGGGCCTTGTGCAGGAAGTCCATCAGCGCGTCGACGTCGCCGGTAGCCATGACCTCGCGGGCCCAGGCGTCGAACTCGGTCGACCATGACGGCGCCGGGGAGTCGGAGGGCAGGCGCGGGTTGAACTCCGACAGGTTGTGGGTGGTGAACCCCGACCCGACGATCAGCGTGCCGGAGTCGCGCAGCGGCTTGAGCTTGCGCCCGATCTCGAAGAGCTTCTGCGGGTCCAGCGTCGGCATCGACATCTGCAGCACCGGGATGTCGGCCTCGGGGTACATCTCCACGAGCGGCACGTAGGCGCCGTGGTCCAGCCCCCGCCGGGTGTCCTGGTGCACCGGGGTGGCGGGGGAGTGCAGCAGCTTGGTCACGTCGGCGGCCAGCTCCGGCGCGCCGGGCGCGTCGTAGGTCACCTCGTAGTAGCGCTGCGGGAAGCCCCAGAAGTCATAGACGAGAGGCACCTTCGTCGTCGCGGACAGCGCCAGCGGGGCCTCCTCCCAGTGCGCCGAGACCATGAGGACGCTGGTGGGCCGCGGCAGCCCGGCCGACCACCCGGCGAGCTCGCGCGTCCAGGTGGTGTCGTCGGCCAGCGGCGGCGCTCCGTGGCTGAGGTAGAGCACCGGCATACGGCTGTCAGGGGTGGTCTCGGTCACGGCACCAGCATACGCCGAGCAAAGTTTAATGTTCAACTAACCGCCGGTTTCAGGCACGGACGGTGGTCCCCGCAGGTCAGGACCCAAGTCCCCTTTCGGCCCCGCTTGGTACGTGGTGCCCGATTTCATGCCTTACCGTCTGAGACGCATGGCCCCGTCCGAGCAGCGACGAATCCGCTGCACGTGGTCGTGTGGAACGGAAGTGGGGTACCCATGAGCACCAGCACAGGCCGCCGCCTGGTCATCGTCGAGTCGCCTGCCAAGGCCAAGACGATCGCCGGCTACCTGGGCAAGGACTACGACGTCGAGGCCTCGGTCGGGCACATCCGTGACCTGCCCAACCCCAGCGAGCTCCCGGCGGAGATGAAGAAGGGCCCCTACGGCAAGTTCGCCGTCGACGTCGACAACGGCTTCGAGGCCTACTACGTGGTCGACCCGGACAAGAAGAAGAAGGTCGCCGAGCTCAAGCGCCTGCTCAAGGACGCCGACGAGCTCCTGCTGGCCACGGATGAGGACCGCGAGGGCGAGGCCATCGCCTGGCACCTGCTCGAGGTGCTCAAGCCCAAGGTCCCGGTCAAGCGCATGGTGTTCCACGAGATCACCAAGGAGGCGATCCAGCGCGCCGCCACCGAGACCCGCGACCTGGACACCCGCCTCGTCGACGCCCAGGAGACCCGGCGCATCCTCGACCGCCTCTATGGCTACGAGGTCTCCCCGGTGCTGTGGCGCAAGGTCCGCCAGGGCCTGTCCGCCGGCCGCGTGCAGTCCGTCGCGACCCGCATGGTGGTCGAGCGTGAGCGCGAGCGGATGGCCTTCCGCAAGGCGTCCTACTGGGACGTCGAGGGCGACTTTGCCCCGCAGGGCTCGGCCGGGCAGGCCTTCACCGCGCGGTTGAGCGCGGTCGACGCCAAGCGCGTCGCCACCGGGCGCGACTTCGACGACGCCGGCCAGCTCAGGGGCGGCAACGTCGTCCACCTCGACGAGGCCACCGCCCACGCCATCGCCGAGGGCGTGCGCGCCGCCGCCGTGAGCGTCACCGACGTGCAGGAGAAGCCCTACACCCGCCGGCCGTCCGCGCCGTTCACGACCTCGACGCTCCAGCAGGAGGCCAGCCGCAAGCTGCGCCTGTCCAGCAAGAACGCCATGCGCGTGGCCCAGCGGCTCTACGAGAACGGCTACATCACCTACATGCGTACGGACAGCACGACGCTGTCCGAGGCCGCCCTCACCGCGGCGCGCAGCCAGGCCCGCGACCTGTATGGCGCGGAGTACGTCCCGGACTCACCGCGCCGCTACGAGAAGAAGGTCAAGAACGCCCAGGAGGCGCACGAGGCGATCCGCCCCGCGGGTGACCGCTTCCGCACCCCGGCCCAGGTCGCCGGTGAGCTGCGCGGCGAGGAGTACGCGCTCTACGAGCTCATCTGGAAGCGCACCGTCGCCTCGCAGATGGCCGACGCCCGCGGCTCCACTGCCACGGTCAAGCTCGGCGCCACCCTGGCCGACGGCCGCAGCGTCGAGTTCTCGGCCAGCGGCACCGTCATCACCTTCCGCGGCTTCCTCGCCGCCTACGAGGAGGGCCGCGACGACGAGGCCGTGGCCAGGGCCGAGCGCGCCGACGAGGAGCGCCGCCTGCCCAAGCTCAGCACGGGCGTCTCGCTCGAGGTGCTGCGTGCGGAGGCCGACGGCCACGAGACGAGCCCGCCCGCGCGATACACCGAGGCCACCCTCGTGAAGGCCTTGGAGGTGACGGGGATCGGGCGCCCGTCGACCTCCGCGGCGACGGTGGGCACGATCCAGGACCGCGGCTACGTGCGCACCCGTGGCTCGGCCCTGATTCCGACCTGGCTGGCGTTCGCGGTGACCCGGCTGCTGGAGGAGCACTTCCCCAAGCTGGTCGACTACGACTTCACCGCCGCCATGGAGGAGGACCTCGACCGCATCGCCAACGGCGACGAGGGCCGCGTGGCCTGGCTCAAGCGGTTCTACTTCGGCGACGAGGCGACCAGCATCGAGGGGCTGCGCGCCCTCGTGGACGACCTCGGCGAGATCGACGCCCGCGGCATCTCCACCATCGAGATCGGCGACGGCATCGTCGTGCGGGTGGGCCGCTACGGCCCCTACGTCGAGGAGACCGTGCCGGCCGGCGTCGACGCCGCGACCGGCGAGGTTGCCGAGGGGACGAGCGGGGAGTCCCGCCGGGCCACCATCAACGACGACGTCGCCCCCGACGAGATGACCCCGGAGAAGGCCCGCGAGCTGCTCGAGGCGGCCGCCGACGACGGCCGCGTGCTCGGCCAGGACCCCGAGACCGGCCGCGACATCGTGGCCAAGGCCGGCCGCTACGGCCCCTACGTCACCGAGGTGCTGCCGGAGGACCTGGCGAACCTCAAGGGCAAGAGCAAGATCAAGCCCCGCACCGCCAGCCTGTTCAAGGACATGGACCTGGCGACCCTCGACCTCGAGACCGCGCTGAAGCTGCTCAGCCTGCCCCGGGTCGTCGGCAAGGACCCCGAGTCCGGCGAGGAGATCACGGCCCAGAACGGTCGCTACGGGCCCTACCTGAAGAAGGGCACCGACTCCCGCTCGCTGCAGGCCGAGGCCCAGCTCTTCACGATCACCGAGGAGGAGGCGCTGGCGATCTACGCCCAGCCCAAGCAGCGCGGGCGCGCCGCCGCGGCGCCGCTGAAGGAGCTCGGTGACGACCCGGTGAGCGGCAAGCCGATGCTGGTCAAGGACGGCCGGTTCGGTCCCTACGTCACCGACGGCGAGACCAACGCGACGCTGCGCAAGGACGACGACCCCGAGTCGATCACGCCCGAGCGCGGTGCCGAGCTGCTCGCCGAGAAGCGCGCCAAGGGCCCGACCACCCGCAAGCGGGCGGCCAAGAAGACCGCGGCGAAGAAGACCACGGCCAAGAAGACGACCGCGCGCAAGACCACCGCGAAGAAGGCCGCGGCCAAGAAGGCCTGACCTGCCCGTATCCCGTGCCGTCACCTCCGCCGCCCTTCGCACCACCGGGGCGGCGGAGGTGTGTCGGCACCGCGCCCTAGCCTCATCGCCACATCGCACACCTGTTCGAATCGGAGGGATGATGGAGCTCGAGGGGGCGCGCCGCATGGCCACGGCGCTGATGGCCGAGCACGGGCTGGTCGGCTGGCGGCTGGTCCTGGACAACGCCAAGACCCGGGCCGGGGTCTGCCGGCCCGCCCGGCGCGAGATCGGGCTGAGCCGGGCGATCACCGCGCTGCACACCGAGGCGGAGGTCCGCGACACCGTGCTGCACGAGATCGCTCATGCGCTCGTGGGCGCCCACCACGGCCACGACGCGGTCTGGCGGGCCAAGGCCCTGGAGATCGGCTCCTCCGGTCGGCGGTGCGTCGACACCGCCTCCGCCCGGCCGCCCGCGCCGTGGACCGGCACCTGCCCGGCCGGGCACACGACGACCCGCCACCGTCGCCCGACCCGGGTGGTGACCTGCGGACAGTGCTCGCGCAGCTTCGACCCGCGCCACGTCATCACGTGGCGCCTCCGCGGCGAGGTCGTGCCGATGGACCCGGCCTACGACCGCGAGCTCGCCCGGTTGCGCCGGCGCACGGCCGCCGAGCCCGTCGCCGCGCGGGGCGGCCGCCCGGAGCCGACAGTCGCGGCCGAGCTGGTCGCCCTGCCGGTGGGCACCGTGGTGCGGGTCGGCGGCAGCGGCCGCTACGCCGGGACGACCGGCGTGGTCGAGAAGCGCGCCCGCACCCGCTACCACGTGCGCACCCGGCTGGGGCTGCTCACCGTGCCCTTCGCCATGGCCGAGCCGGTCTGACCCGCCCGCTCTGACCTGCCGCGCCCGCGGGCCACGCGGGTGTGGAAGGTGAGGACACGGCATACCGGGGGAAAGGGTGTTGACCCTCACGTGACGTGAGGGCCCATAGTCGGTGCCATGACCGGGACGACGCGGGTGGGTGAGTCCCTGACCGTGGGCCAGGTGGCCGAGCGGTTCGGGGTGACGGTGCGCACGCTGCACCACTACGACGAGATCGGGCTGCTGTCGCCGGGTGAGCGCTCGGCGGCCGGCTACCGGCTCTACACCCAGGACGACCTCGTGTGCCTGCAGCACATCGTGGTCTACCGACGGCTCGGGTTCGCCCTGGAGGAGGTCGCCCTCCTGCTGGAGCACCCCGAGACGGTGGAGGCCCACCTGCGGCGTCAACGCGCAGCGGTCATGTCCCGGCTCGACGAGATGCGCGATCTCGTGACAGCCATCGACCGAGCACTGGAGAGGGAGATGAACCAGCAACCCGCCACCACCGAGGACATGAAGGAGCTCTTCGGGGACGGCTTCTACGAGAACCAGGCCGAGGCGCAGGAACGGTGGGGTGACACCGACGCCTGGAAGCAGTCGGCGCAGCGCACCAAGGGCTGGACCAAGGCCGACTGGGCCGAGGTCAAGGCCGAGACCGACGCGCTGCACGCCGCGTTCGTCGCGGCCATGGACGCCGGCGAGCCGCCGACCAGCGAGGCGGCCATGGACGCCGCCGAGCAGCACCGGCTGCACATCGTCCGGCGCTTCTACGACTGCTCCCACGCGTTCCACACCGGCCTGGCCGACATGTACGTCAGCGACCCGCGCTTCACGGCGACCTACGACGAGATCCGCCCGGGCATGTCGTTCTACGTGCGCGACGCGATCTACGCCAACGCCGAGCGGGCCGCCGCGCAGGGGCCGCCGCAGGGTTAGGCCGTCGCGGGGGTGCTCTGGCCTAGGCTCACCGTGTGAGCCAGCCAGAGCACTCCCCACCGGCGGGCCTCGCCGGCGACGTGCGCGGCGTGCTCGCCATCACCGCGTTCCGCCGGCTCTGGTCCACCTTCGCGCTGTCCAGCTTCGGGGACTGGCTGGGCATCCTGGCCACGACGTCCCTGGCCGGCACCCTGGCCACCAGCCCGGCCGCGGAGTACCTCGCGGTCTCGGGAATCTTCATCCTGCGGCTCGCGCCGGCCATCGTCTTCGGGCCGCTGGCCGGGGCCCTGGCCGACCGGTTCAACCGCCGGACCGTGATGATCGTCGGCGACGGGCTGCGGTTCCTGCTGATCTGCACCATCCCGCTCGTCGGGACACTGTGGTGGCTCTACGTCGCGACGTTGCTCATCGAGTGCGTCGGCCTGTTCTGGGCGCCCGCCAAGGAGGCGGCGATGCCCAACTTCGTGCCCCGCGACAAGCTCGAGACCGCCAACCAGCTCAGCCTCGTCGCCGACTACGGCACCGCCCCCGTCGCCGCGCTGCTGTTCTCCGGCCTGGCCCTGGTCAACACCCCCCTGCACGCGGTCATGCCGGGGCTCGACGCCTCCGGGGACTACCTCGCGCTCTGGGTCGACGCCCTGACGTTCCTCGTGAGCGCGGTCGTCGTCTGGACGATCACCTTCCCGCCGGTGGCGCACGAGGTCAGCGCCCGGACCGAGACGCTGTGGCGCACCATCGTCGACGGCTGGCAGTTCGTCGTGCGCACCCCGCTGGTGCGCGGCCTGGTCGCCGGGATGCTCGGCGCCTTCGCCGCCGGCGGCCTGGTCATCGGCCTGGCCCAGCGCTTCGTCAAGGACCTCGGCGCCGGCGCCGCCGGCTACGGCGTGCTCTTCGCCATGGTCTTCCTCGGGATGGCACTGGGCATGGCGCTCGGGCCACGGTTCCTGGCCGGCTTCTCCCGGCGGCGCCTCTTCGGCCTGTCGCTGACCGTCGCCGGCGCGGTGATGGTGGTGCTGTCCCTGATCCCCAACATCGTCATCGTCGCCCTCGTGACCGTGGTCCTCGGCGCCGCCGGCGGCGTCTCGTGGGTCTGCGGCTACACCCTGCTCGGCCTGGAGGTCGAGGACGAGGTCCGCGGCCGCACCTTCGCCTTCGTCCAGTCCCTCGTGCGGGTCGTCCTCGTCGGCGTCCTGGCGGCGGCGCCCCTGCTCGCCGCGGGCTTCGACAGCGTGTTCAACCTGCCCTTCACCATCAACATCGGCACCGTCAGCCTCACCTACACCGGCGCCATGGTCACGTTCTTCGTGGCCGGCATCGCCACGATCATCACCGGCGTCCTCGCCTACCGGCAGATGGACGACCGCAAGGGAGTCCCGCTCTTGAGCGACCTCAGCGACGCGCTGCGCAGCAACACCCACCACGACAACGGGCACGAGGCCGGCCCGCACCCCGTCCCCGGTATGCCGGGTGCCACGGTCCCGTTCGCGGCCCCCGGAGGTGAGCACCCGGCATACGACGGGCTGCCCGGGGTGTTCATCGCGCTCGAGGGTGGTGACGGGGCCGGCAAGTCGACCCAGGGCGCGCTGCTCAAGCAGTGGCTGGAGTCGCTGGGCCGGCACGTGGTCGTCACCCGGGAGCCGGGGGGCACGGACGCCGGGCGGGCGATCCGCGAGATCGTCCTGCACGGCTCGCACATCTCCCCGCGGGCCGAGGCGCTGCTCTACGCCGCCGACCGGGCGCACCACGTGGAGTCCGTCGTCATCCCGGCGCTGCGCCGCGGCGACGTGGTCATCACCGACCGCTACATCGACTCCTCCGTGGCCTACCAGGGCGCCGGGCGCGACCTCGGCACCGACGAAGTGCTGCAGCTGTCCCGCTGGGCCACCTGCGGGCTCGTGCCGACCCTGACCGTCCTGCTCGACGTGACCCCCGAGGTGGGCCGGCAGCGGCGCGGCGACGTGCACGACCGGCTCGAGTCCGAGCCCGACGACTTCCACGCCCGGGTGCGCGAGCACTACCTGCAGCTGGCCGCAGCCGACCCCGGGCGCTACCTCGTCATCGACGCCGCGCTGCCGCCGGAGGAGATCCACCGCCGGGTGCGCGAGCGTCTGACCCCACTGGTAGAAGTGGCCCCATGAGCGTCTGGGAGCAGGTCGTCGGGCAGGACACCGCCGTCGAGACGCTGAGCCGTGCGATCAGCGACCCCGGCGCGATGACCCACGCGTGGCTGCTCACCGGTCCGCCCGGTTCCGGGCGCTCGGTGGCGGCGCGGGCGTTCGCCGGCGCGCTGCAGTGCCCCCAGGGTGGCTGCGGCACCTGCCGGGAGTGCCGCACGGCGGTCGAGGGCACCCACTCCGACGTCGACATCATCGCCACCGAGGGCCTGACGCTGACGGTGGCGCTGGCGCGAGACCTCGTCCAGCTGGCGGCGCTGCGGCCGTCGGTCGGACGCTGGCGCGTCATCATCATCGAGGACGCCGACCGGCTCCACGAGCGGGCCGCCGACGCCTTGCTGAAGTCCCTGGAGGAGCCGGTCGCGCGCACCGTGTGGGTGCTGTGCGCGCCGTCCCTGGAGGACGTCATCATCACCATCCGGAGCCGCTCCCGGCACGTGCGCCTGCGCACCCCTCCGGTGGACGCCGTGGCCGAGCTGCTCATGCGGCGTGACGGCGTCGATGAGCCGATGGCCCTGTATGCCGCGCGGGCGGCCCAGAGCCACGTGGGGGTGGCCCGGCGCCTGGCGCATGACGAGGGCGCGCGCATCCGGCGACGCAACGTCATCCAGCTCGCCGGCCAGATCCGCACCGTGGGCGACGCGATCGGGGCCGCGGCCGACCTGGCCAAGATCGCCGACGAGGAGTCCGGTGCCGCATCCACCGAGCGGGACGCTGCCGAGAAGGCCCGGCTGATGGAGCTGCTGGGTGCCGACCCGGCTGCCCGCACCCAGCCGCCGCACGTGCGCTCGCAGATCGCGGCACTGGAGAAGGAGCAGAAGACCAGGGCGACCCGGCACACGCGTGACGTCGTCGACCGGTCGCTGGTCGACCTGCTGTCGGTCTACCGCGACGCGCTCATCGTGAGGTGCGGCACCCCGGTGGCCCTGGTCAACCAGGACATGGGCGACCACGTGCAGCGGCTGGCCCAGGCGATGACCTCCGAGCAGCTGCTGGGGGCGATGGACGCGATCGGCGTGGCCCGGGAGCGGATCGGCGCCAACGTGCCGCCGCTGCTGGCGCTGGAGGCCATGGCCATCTCGCTGCAGCTCCCGCGCTGACCTGCAGCTATTTCCCTCGGTGGACCGCGTGTCCAGGGGGTGGGCTTTCGGGATAGCGTCGAGGCCGTGAGCACCGAGACGAGGGAGTGGCAGACGTGAGGATCACGGGGGCGATCGGGGCCGCGCTGGCGGTGGTGCTGACGACGTCGGCGTGTTCGGTGATTCCGTTCGCCAGCCAGAGCGACGACAAGGGGTCGGCCCCGAGCACCTCGACGTCGGCGTCGCCGCAGCCACCGCCCAAGGGTGAGGAGTCGCTGGCGAAGTTCTACGGCCAGCACCTGTCGTGGCGCAGCTGCGCCGACTTCCAGTGCGCCAAGCTGACGGTGCCCATCGACTACTCCAAGCCCGACGGCGACACGATCAAGATCGCCGTGCTGAAGGTCCCCGCGCGGGGCACCTCCAAGGGCGCCCTGGTGGTCAACCCGGGTGGGCCCGGCGGGTCCGGGGTCCAGTACGCCGCGGCCGCCGACAACATCGTCAGCCCCGCCGTGCGCCGCTCCTACGACGTGGTCGGCTTCGACCCGCGCGGGGTGGGCTCCTCCTCGCCGGTCAGCTGCCTCGACGACAAGGAGCTCGACGCCTTCCTCGGCGCCGACCCGACCCCGGACGACAAGGCCGAGGAGCAGCAGTTCGTCCAGGGCGCCAAGGACTTCGCGGCCAAGTGCGCCCAGAACGGCGGCCCCCTGCTGGGCCACGTCTCCACGATCGAGGCGGCCAAGGACATGGACGTCCTGCGGGCCGCGTTGGGGCAGAAGAAGCTCAACTACCTCGGCAAGTCCTACGGCACCTTCCTCGGTGCTACCTACGCCGACCTGTTCCCCACCCTGGTGGGCCGGTTCGTCCTCGACGGTGTCGTGGCGCCCGACCTGACCTCCAGCGAGGTCAACGCCGGCCAGGCCGCGGGCTTCGAGACGGCCACGCGGGCCTACGTCAAGGACTGCGTCGACCAGGGCGGCTGCCCGCTGGGCAGCTCGGTGGACGCCGGGGTCAAACGGCTGCAGAACTTCCTCAAGCAGATGGACGCCAAACCGCTGCCGATCCGGGACGCCGACGTCAAGCAGCTCACCGAGGGCTGGGCCTCGCTCGGCATCGCCGCGGCGATGTACGACCAGGGGTCGTGGAGCCAGCTGACCGACGCCCTCAGCTCGGCCTTCGACGGTGACGGCAACCCGCTGATGCGGCTGGCCAACTCCTACGCCGACCGCAACAGCGACGGGTCCTACAACGGCAACCTGATGCAGGTCATCTACGCCGTCAACTGCCTGGATCGCAAGGACAGCTCCGACATCACGCACTACGAGGACGAGGCCCGCAAGGACTCGGTCCAGGCGCCGACCTGGGGTGCGTTCCTGGCGTGGAGCTCGGTGCCGTGCGGCTTCTGGCCGGTCAAGGCCAACAACGCGCCGAAGAAGATCACCGCCGCCGGCAGCGGCCCGATCGTCGTGGTCGGCACCACCCGTGACCCCGCCACCCCCTACGCCTGGTCCCAGCGGCTGGCCGGGGAGCTGGCCAACGGCCACTTGGTGACGTTCAACGGTGACGGCCACACGGCATACATGCGGGCGAACTCCTGCCTCGACAACTCGGTCGACGCCTACCTGATCAAGGGCACCGTGCCCCGGGCGGGGCTGCGCTGCTGAGCCGGTGACGGGGGCGCGAGCGAGGTGAGCGGCCCGGTTCGGAGAATCGCCGGATCATCCGTATACTCGTCGCTCGTGCCCCTTGGGTCACATGCCGCCTTAGCTCAGTCGGCCAGAGCGATTCACTCGTAATGAATAGGTCAAGGGTTCGATTCCCTTAGGCGGCTCCACCACAGAAACGCCCTCCCCGCGAGGGCGTTTCTGCAGTTCAGAGGCCATACGGCCAGGTCCGGCCAGAACAGTCAGCGCCGCGACGAGGACGGCCCAGGTGCCTCCGGTTTGGCCGGATGTTCGCCGTACGACGATCCCGCCACCCCGTCTTTGCTGCTCACCTTCGCCGCGCACACCCGGCCGGGCCACGCCCTGCGCGCTTCGCCGGTGGGACCCGCCGCGTTAGCCGCCGGACGTCTGAAGGAACACCCCGGTGGGGCAGGGAGTGCTGTGCAGCGGTTCCGGGCTCCGCAGGTCGCGCCCTAGCACCGGCGGGTAATGGCCGGCCACGTGAGTCGCGTCGCCCGGCTGGGCGGTGACAATGCTGCCGGCCTTGTAGATCCGTCCAAACGCAATGAGACGCGGCGGATCCGAAGAGGCTGGCGCCCGGGCACGTTACGGCAACACCCCAACCAATGTCGCGCGCCGACGCTACCGTTCGCTTGTCGGGCCATCGTGACACCGCCCAGGGGGAAGAATGACGCAGCAGTTGAACAGTTCCGCGCCGGGCGAGGGGGAGAAGCCCGGTCCGAGACGTACTTCCCGTGTCCTCCCGGCGCTGCGATGGCTGAGGGACCGGTTCCGAGACAGTCCAGCGCCGCGCCGGATGCCGTTGGGGATCGTGATGCGTGACAACGACGGCAACATCATCCGGATCATCTCCGGCCAGGACGGGCGGTGAGTCACAGAACTGCGCGCCGGCACGCGAGGACGTGGGTGCTCATCACGGTCCTGTTCGGACACAAGGTCGTCCGAAGCTTCTGACCCGCGCGCCACCCGTGGGCCGATTTGGCCGAACGTCCCGTAGAACCCGCCGACGCCATGACCGCGAAGCCGTTGCGATCACACGGTTCGCGCCGCTGACGCCACGGCCGAAGGTGGCTGGCGGTGCCTTAGTGCTGAATAGGTCAAGGGCTCGATACCCTGAGGCGGTTTCACCCCAGAAGCGCCCTCTTCGCGAGGGCGCTTGTGCTGTTCATGGGCGGTGTCTACAACCCAGCCGGAAGGGCTGCGCGAGGGACCTGGGTGTGGCGCTCACCTCTGCCCGGAGCTGGTACGCCGGGCGTGCCCAGGACCCCGGAACCGGTGCACCTCCTGCGGCCAGTCGAGAGCGGTCGCGAGCCGGCCGGCCCAGTAGCGTGCCGTCTCGTCGTCGGGCACCTCCACGACGCAGAAGCCGCCGAGGTGCTCCTTGGTCTCGACGTACGGGCCGTCGCTGAAGACCGGCTTGCCGTCGACCGCCTCGACACTGCACACCGCGGTGGACCGGTCGAGCCCGCCGTTGGTGAAGATCAGGACGTCGTCGGCCTGCATCTCCTCGAGCACGGCCCGGGCTGCTGTGCCCTTCTCGCGCAGCTCCTCCGCCGTGTGCTCGCGCACCCACTCGTCGTTGAAGGTGATCAGGTACTCCGTCATGGTCGTTTCCTCTCAGTCCCGGACGAGGGCCCTCCCGGGCTCCTCGTGTGCGGCGTCCGGCCGCCCACGCACATTCCACGAACGACGGCGCCGTGATACGACACCATCCCGGAAACTTCTGTCCACGGCAGCCTGACCGGGTGTCCGAAGGTGCCCCCTGCGGCTATGGCACCAGGACGATCTTGCCCCTGGCCGCTGACTCCGCGAGCAGCTCGTGCGCGCGACGCGCCTCGGACAGCGGCAGGCGCTCGGCCACGACCGGGTGGACCTTGTCCGCACGGAGGAGCTCAAGTAGCACGGTCAGGTCCTCCCGGAACCACTCGGGGTTGCGGGGACCGCCACCCACCAGCCGCGCCGGACGGCGTCCGGCCACCGGCAACCATTGCCGGCTGTCGCGCAACCTCTGGATCCGGTAGGCCATCACCCGCCGCCGAGGATCGAGCAGCCCCCACAGCGAGACGGCCGCGGTCGTCCCGTACCACTCGGCCCAGCCCGCGGCCCACCGTCGCCAGCTCGTCCGCCCCCGCTCGAGCATGGCGTAGTGGCCGTATACGACCAGCCGCCCGCCCGGCCGCAGGGCGCGAAAGGAACGCAGCGACGTCGGGCCGCCGATACCGTCGAGCACCACGTCCACCCCGTCGCCGGTCAGCTCCCGCACCCGTGCCACGAAGTCCTCGTTGCGGTAGTCGATGGCCACGGCGCCGAGCCGCTCCACGGCGGCACAGTCCACCGCGGCCGCGGTGCCATAGAGGCGTAGCCCGGCCAGTGCTCCGAGCTCGAGGACTGCGACACCGACCCGACCGGCCGCGCCGTGGACGAGCAAGGACTCGCCGCTGCGCACCTTCGCCAGGCGGTGCAGCATCTGGTAGGCGGTCCCGTAGGTCAGGACGAGGCTCACGGCCTCAGCCGGGTCCAGGTCCGCGGGAACCTCGACCACCTCCGACTCCGGCACACAGACGTATTCCGCGTAGGCGCCGTAGGCGGTCAGCGCGGCGACCCGGTCGCCCGTCCGCAGCCTCCTGCAGCCCGGGCCGAGCTCGTCGACGACACCGACCAGCTCATAACCCGGCGTGAACGGCGGCCTCGGCACGCCCAGATAGGTACCGGCGCGCAGCTGCGCGTCAGTCAGGGACACACCCGCGGCCAGGACCCTGACAGACACCTCGCCCGGGCCGGGTCGTGGCTTGTCGTCGTTCACCACCCGCAAGACCTCGGGCCCGCCGAAGCGCTCAACCACGACTCGCCTCATCGCTCTGACACCTCCCAGCGGCTGGGCAGGTGTCTCGGCCGGGGACTTCGGCCGAGGCCTCCGCCGACTGCTGCTACGCCACCTGCCTACTCCTCGGCGTGCCGCGCCCCACAGGGCGAACGTCCCAAGCCCCGGCCCGGCAGAGCTCGGACGACGTTCCCGGTGGCGGGCAATCTCACGGTCCGGCGTGAAGAAGACAACCGATGACGAGGCTCGGGCGTCTCAAGGGAGCACCTACTGGGGGGAGTCCACGCGTGCCGAGTTCGGGGAAGACCGCAGTGCTGTCGGCTCTGGTCGTCGGCCTGCTGCTTGGTGCGGTGAGTGGCTGCGGGGCTCAGCACGTTCCGACCCCATCGCAGGTTGCGACCACATCCCTGCCCGCCAGTCGTCCCCCGGTTGGCCCCGTCGCGACGTCATCGTCCGGTCCGGACAAGCCCTGCGGCGTCGACCAGCTGCACGTATCGGCTGAGTGGGCGCCCGGGGCCAAGGTCTATGGCACCGACCCCACGCATCGACACTCCGCCGGCGAGCTCGCCGGCCGGGTCATGGCGGTCAACCATGGGGCCGCGTGCGTGATGACAGGCCACCCTCGGATCCGCCTCCTCACCGCAGGAGGCCAGCTGCTTCCGGTGCTCACCGTGGTGGGTGCGTTCTGTCAGCTGGCGTGTGGCGCCCCCGCCGAGCTGCACCTGCAGACCGGTGCGACCGCGGTCGCCGGCCTGTCCTGGGAGCCGTCCTACTGTGGGCCGGACCCCGGGCCAGGCATTCGTCTGGGCGTGACCCTGCGTGGCAGCGTCGAGGCGCGAGTGCCGGTGCGCAACCTCGGGGGAGCCGCCAGACCGGTCTACGCGCCGTCCTGCATGTCGGCGCTCCCGCCCGGCCGGCTGTCGGTGGAGCGCTTCGGTCTCCAGGGGCAGGAGGAGAAACCTGCCGCCACGAGCCCGCCGGTGGCGCTGCCCCACAGCTCGGGCCGTGCGTGTGTGACCTCGATGCTGAAGCTTGGTCGCGGTGAAGCGGTCTCGGCGATGACGGGCGAGCACGCACTGATCTTCCGCCTGACCAATGGGGGCACACAGCCCTGCAGCGTTTCCGGCTACCCCGCCGTGACCCTCCTGGACGGACACGGCGCGGCGATGCCGTTCCGCTACACCCACGGACAGTCCCAGTACGTCACCCACGCCAGACCGGAGTCCCTGCTGCTGCCGCCGACCGCGTCCGCCTACTTCCTCGTCGCCAAGTACCGCTGCGACGTGGGGAGCGCGGGCGACGCGGTGACGATCCGGGTCTCGCTGGGAACGAATGCCGCCACACTGATCGGCCGCGCCGCCGGGCCCGTCGAGGGGGTGTTGTCGTACTGCCTCGGAGGTCCTGCCGACCCGGGACAGGTTGTGGACATCTCGCCGATCGAGGCCACTCCCGGTGCGACCCTGGGCAGACCGTAGATCCTCGACAACGGACGACGGGCCGCCGGCGTCCGCCTAGGAGCTGGCGGTCCCGATGAGGTGGAACACGCGGCTGAGCTGTCGGTACGGGTCGCGGAGGCTGGCCTGCAGCTCCACCTCCGCGACGGCCTCGACGTCGGTGCCCGCGACCGGCAGGTCCATCCAGTCCGAGAACAGCCAGACTCCGTACCACGCCCGGGGTTCGACTCCACCACGGTGCAGCAGCTCCGAGAGGTGTTCGACGGTGTCGCCACGGGTCGACGCGCCCAGCACGCCGATCTCGCTGGTGGCGTCGAACCCGGCCAGGGCATCGGCCCAACGGTGCTCGAGCGCCGGCCGCACGGCCATTGTCCCGGCGTTGAGCGCCATGATGGAGACCACCCCACCGGGCTCGACACAACGGCACAGGACCTCGAGCAGGGGCTCCGGCGCGGAGAGGTACATCAGGACGCCGTGGCAGAGCACGGCGGAGAACTGCCGGCCACCGGTGGCCTCGACCGCCGCCTCGCCTGCGGCTCGGACCAGCCGGATGCGCGACCTGACGTCGTCGGGCTCCTGTGCCATCCGGTCCTCGGCCCTGGCCAACATCGCCGTCGACGGATCCAGGATCGTGACGTCGTAGTCCAGCCGGGCCAGGGGTAGCGACTGGTGGCCCGCACCTCCTCCCACGTCCAGCACCGAGGCCGGCGGGGGCGGCAGGTGGCGCAGCAGCTGCTGGTGCAGGACATAGGTGCGCACCTGCCCCTTGACGGTGGCGTAGGCGCCATCGACGAACGGATCCGCCAACGCCCTCCATGCATCGTCGACCACGCAACGATGCTCTCAGCCTCGGGACCGGTTTCCGCTACCGAACAGCACGTCCTCAGGCCCAGACGCCCACCGCTGCCCCCTTGGTGTCCGCCGAGCGGGTGCTGCCGGATCCTTGTCGACCACGTGTTCTGGGACGGCGCGGTCGACATCGATCCGGAAGACCTGGTCGTGTGGGTGCGCTCCTGTCTGGCGCACCCGACAACCGGCTGCCCACCTGGTACTTCCCCGTCGAGGTCCCCGCATACCCGAACGTAGGATCCGCCCAGATTTCATCGTGGGGGGACGGTCCATGCGAGTTCGCGCAGTCACGGCGCTGGCCGTGGTCATGGTTCTGGCAGCCTGCACCGGTCAGCCACCGCCTCTGAGCGACCGCGCGACCCGTGCGGCGCTCGGCGCATCTGTCCCGTCGTCGCCGTCCACGTCCTCGACCCCGTCCCCGACCATGACGTCCCTGGAACAAGAGGCGCCCTGGGCCACGAACGAGGTGATGCTTTCGGAGTCACGGATGAGGAAAGCCGGGTTCCGGATGGTCCAGCAGCGGCTGTACAGCACGCCACGGGGATGGTTCGTGCAGTGCGGTCCGGCCCCGGCCATGAACGAACGTGCCGTGGGCGTCACCAGCGAGAAGTGGTATCTCAAGTCCGCGGCGTTGGTCGGCCAGTCTGCTGTCGCGTACCAACCTCCGGGCGCTACCAACGCCATGCGCCTGATCAAGAGGCGGTACAAGGCTTGCAGCACCTTCACTGACGGAGTCGTGACCTACCGCCACATCAGCACCTTGGCTCTTCCCAAGGTGCAGGGGATCGATGACCAGGTCGCCTGGTGCCAGGACGCCGACAAGCACGCCGCATGCGCCGCCGAGTTCCGGCGAGGCGACATGATTATCGAGCTCTGGGCGACGTCGTGGGACCGGACTGCCAGCCGTGTGCTTCTCCAGGACGCGGCGCGCGCCCTCCAGGATCAGTTGCACGCGGGCAGGCCGAAGACCACCTGAGCTGGCCAGGTATGGGGGTGTCAGCGCCGCACCCGCGTGGCGCAACGACCTGCCGCGGCAAGCCGCCTTTGCCTGAGAAGGCGCTCCGCCACTCGACGGTTTCCTGGCGGTTCCGGTGCTGTCACCTTGCGGCAAGGGGTTCGCTGTGGGGGGCCAGGACCCGCAGCCGAACGATGTGGCTTGGGAGGTTGATGACCATGAAGAGAGTCGATGGAGGAAGTCATGGCCTTGTCGAGGACCCGTGTGGTGCTCTTGCTGGCGGGTATGGCCGTCCTGGCTGGTGGAACTGCTGAAGCCGCGAGCGGTGGCACATTCATCCTGGGGCGTGCCAATGCCGCAACCACAACCACCACCCTGAGCAACCCCTATGGAACGGCACTTTCCCTCGGTTCCCCCGCCGGCAGACCACCGCTTCTGGTTGGCACCAACACCACTAAGGTGCCGTCACTGGATGCCGACCTCGTTGACGGTCTCGATTCCAGCGTCTTCCAGCGCCGCGTCTCCGGAGCCTGCCAGGTGGGGTCGTCGGTCGTGTCCGTGTCGGCAACCGGTGCGGTCGTCTGTCGGGCCACCTCGGCGTCCTCGATGGTCGTGACGGGGCAGGTGAGCAACCTCGGTGGAGGGGCGTACTGCCCGGCAGGCTGGGTCCTGGGCGGGGGAGGTTTCGAGCAGCCGTACGTCAGCGACGAGTCACGACGAGACCTCCTGCGGGCGAGCCGCCCGTCGCAGGGGAGCGGCCTTTCCTACAACGGATGGGTCGCCACCTTCGACCCTCGGGCCGTGAACAGCTTCCAGGTGAACCAGCCCACGACTGTCTATGCGGTTTGTCTCAAGGTGGGTTAGCGCCTGCGGTGGCGGGCGTCGGCCCTCCCTGCCGATGGAAGGCCGCTGTGCGGACGCCGGAACCGCATATCGGACGATGGTCACGTTCCGGA
>NZ_JBTCWL010000014.1:0-65946 GCF_054325275.1 Oryzihumus sp. | reverse complement strand
GTCCAGGAGGGGGCCGGCGTCGTCGTGTCTGCCGCGGCGCGGGGCGGGGTCAGCCTGCGGTCGCGTAGCGCTCCAGGACCGCGACCAGGGTGGCGACGCCGAAGCCGGTCGCGCCCTTGTGCGTGTAGCCCCACGGGCCGGACTCGTTGAACGAGGGGCCGGCGATGTCGAGGTGCGCCCACGGGATGCGGGCCTCGCTCTTGTCCTGCTGCGGGATGAACTCGCCGAGGAAGATGCCGGCGGTGAGCATGCCGCCGAACTTGTCGCCCTTGTGCGCGATGTCGGCGATCTGGCTGTCGAGGTTGGGTCGCATGTCGGCCGGCAGCGGCATCGGCCACAGGGCGTCACCGGTGCTGTTGCCCGCGGCGCGGACGAGGTCGCGCAGGGTGTCGTCGTTGGCCATGACGGCGGCGACGCGGTTGCCGAGCGCGATCTGCTGGGCGCCGGTCAGGGTGGCGATGTCGAGGATCGCGTCGGGCTTCTTCTCGCCGGCGAGGACGAGGCCGTCGGCCATGACCATGCGGCCCTCGGCGTCGGTGTCGATGATCTCCACCGTCTTGCCGCCACGCATCGTCACGACGTCGCCGGGACGCTGGGCGTTGCCGCCGGGCATGTTCTCGGCCAGGCACAGGTAGCCGGTGACTGCGACCGGCAGCTGCAGCTCGGCCGCGGCGAGGACGGCGGCGGCCACGGCGGCGGCGCCGGCCATGTCGGACTTCATGGTCAGCATCGAGGCCGGGGGCTTGATGCACAGGCCGCCGGAGTCGAACGTGATGCCCTTGCCGACGAAGGCGATGTGCGCCCTGGCCTTGCTCGGGGCGTAGGTCATCGTGACGATCCGGGGCGGGTTGGCGGAGCCCTGGCCGACGCCCATGATGCCGCCGAAGCCGCCCTTGAGCAGGGCCTTCTCGTCGAGCACCGACACCTTGACGTCGGTCTTGGCGGCGCGCTCCTTGACCGAGTCGGCGAACGTCTGCGGGTAGAGCAGGTTCGGCGCGGTGTTGACCAGGTCGCGGGCGTAGGCGCGGGCCTGCGCCAGGGCACTCGCCCGCTTGACCGCCGCCTTGACGTCCTTGTCACGGGCCTCACCGGTGAGGACGGTCAGCGCGCCCGGGGGCGTGGTGGTGGCGGGCTGGCTGCGGTGGCCGGCGAAGGCGTAGGCGCCGTAGAGCGCGCCCTCGCTGACCGCGCCCACGGCCGCGGCGTCGGCACCGGGCAGGGCCAGGCCGACCTTGGCGACGCCGCCAAGGGCGCGGGTGGCCGAGCCGGCGGCCCGGCGCAGGACCTCGTGGTCCCAGGCGGCACGGGCCGGGGCGGCGCCCAGGCCGGTGAGCACGACCAGCGGGGCGGCCACGCCGGGGACGGCCGGCAGCTTGATGACCTCGTCCGGGGTGCCCTTGGCGGACAGCGCCTTGAGCGCGTTCGTCAGGTGCTCACCGGTGGCTTTGGGCAGGCCGTGGCCGGGCGCCAGGGCGGCGCCGGAGTCGGCCTTGACGGTGGCGAGGACGAGGGCGTCGACCTTGAGGTCGCTCGCCGGGCGGTCGGAGACGGTCAGCGTCGTCACGGGGGTCCATTTCGTCGGGGACGGACAGGGCGGGCGCGGGTCGCCCACGGGGTGTCGCGTGCGGGATCCGGGCCGCGGTCGTGCGCGGGTCCGCGCGCGTCCACCGCCCGAGGATAGCCAGAGGGGGCGGGCGGTAGGTTGCCGCTCATGACCTCGCACCTGTTGACCTCGCCGCTGCACGACCGCCACGTGGCCCTCGGGGCCAAGATGGCCGACTTCGGCGGGTGGGAGATGCCGATCGAGTACCCCGGCGGCGGCGTCGTCCGCGAGCACGCCGCGGTCCGCGATCGGGTCGGCCTGTTCGACGTCAGCCACCTCGGCAAGGCCAGCGTGCGCGGCCCGGGCGCGGCGGAGTTCGTCAACGCCTGCCTGACCAACGACCTGGGCCGGATCGCCCCGGGCAAGGCGCAGTACACCCTGTGCTGCGACGAGACCGGTGGCGTCGTCGATGACCTCATCGCCTACCTCAAGGCCGACGACGACGTCTTTCTCATCCCCAACGCCGCCAACACCGCCGAGGTCGTGCGGCGCCTGGCCGCGGCGGCGCCCGACGGCGTCACCGTCGAGAACCTGCACGACCGCTACGGCGTCATCGCCGTTCAGGGCACCCACAGCGACGAGGTGCTGCAGGCGCTCGGCCTGCCGACCGGGCACGACTACATGTCCTTCGCCGAGGCCGACTGGCAGGGCCGCCCGGTGATCGTCTGCCGCACCGGCTACACCGGTGAGCGCGGCTACGAGCTGGTCCCGCTGTGGGACGACACCCCTGCGCTGTGGGACGCGCTGGTCGAGGCGGCCGCCGCGTTCGACGGGCTGCCCTGCGGCCTGGGCGCACGGGACACGCTGCGCACCGAGATGGGCTACCCGCTGCACGGCAACGACCTCAGCCTCGACATCACCCCGGTGCAGGCGCGCGCCGGGTGGGCCGTGGGCTGGAAGAAGCCCGCCTTCTGGGGCCGCGACGCGCTGCTGGCCGAGAAGCAGGCCGGCGCGCGCCGTACCTCCTGGGGCCTGCTGGCCACCGGTCGCGGTATCCCGCGCGCCCACTGCGAGGTCCGCTCACCCTCCGGTGAGGTCATCGGGGGGGTCACCTCAGGCACGTTCTCGCCGACCTTGAAGCAGGGGATCGCGCTGGCGCTGCTGGCCCCGTCGGTGGCCGAGGGTGACACCGTGGTCATCGACGTGCGCGGCCGCGACCTCGAGGCGAAGGTCGTCAAGCCGCCGTTCGTGCAGGTCCAGGTCCGCGGGGAGTAGTCACCCCGCGTGCGGAAGGAGCACCGCGGCCACGGTGAGGGACGCGGTGACGCCGAGCTCGACCACGGCGCCGAGGACGTCGCCGGTGACCCCGCCCAGCCGGCTGGTGCACCGGCGCAGCACCGCGGCTGCCGCGAGTACGCCACCGGCCCACATCGCGGGGCCGAGCCACCAGGCGGCGCCGGCCAGGACCACCGACACCGAGGCAAGGGCGAGCGCGACGACGGCGCAGGCAACGACCGCCCGGCGCGGGATGCTGCCGGCGACCGTCGCGCCCAGCCCGGACGGCCGGGCGGACGGCACGCCGGTGGCGCAGGCCCAGGCCAGTCCGTGGCGGCCCAGCAGGACCGCCACGCCGGCCGCGACCGCACCGGCCACCGACCCGGCGAGGGCGGTGAGGGCGGCCACCTGCAGTAGCAGGGCCAGCGCGACGGCGGCCACCCCGCTCGGGCCGATGTCACTGCGGCGCATGACCTCCAGGGCCCGCTCGCGGTCATAGCTCGCCGACAGCCCGTCGGCGGTGTCGGCCAGGCCGTCCAGGTGCATCGCGCGGGTGCCCAGCACGAGGCCGGCGACGACCAGCACCGCGACCACCCCGGCAGGGGCGTGCACGGCCCTCCCCACGAGCAGGACCAGCACGACGGGGACGGCGAGGGGCAGCGAGGCCACCGGGGCCAGCGCCATGGCCAGCCCGGCGACCCGCCGGTCGACCCGGTGGGGTGGGGCCACCGGCACCGCGGTCAGCGTGCCGACGGACAGGCGCAGGGCCTCGGCGAGGGTGCCCGACTGCCGTCCCGCCGGCGGAGTGGTCACGCAGTGCTCAGGCCGGGACGACCGGGCAGCCGGACAGGTCCAGCACCCGCCCCGCGACGACGAGGACGACCTTGTCGCACACGGCACTGACCGCGGCGTTGAGGCGGCCCAGCTCGTCGCGGAACAGCCGGCCCGAGGCCGTGTCCGGCACGATGGACAGGCCGACCTCGTTGGTCACCATCACCACGTCGACCACCGCCGAGCGCAGCACCGCCAGGAGCTCTTCGGTGCGCTTCTCCAGGTAGGCGCCGGTGCCCTGGGGGTCGTGCCAGCCGTCGATGTCGTCGATCTGCCGGGCCAACCAGGTGCCCAGGCAGTCGACAAGCACCGGGTTGTAGGCCGAGTCGATGGCGGCGGCCAGCCGCGAGGTCTCGACGGTCGACCACCAGGCCGGCCGACGCATCCGGTGCCGCCAGATGCGGTCGCTCCACTCCTGATCGGTGCCGTCCGGCACCGTGCCGGTGGCGATGTAGGTCACCCGGGTGCGGTGGTCGAGCAGGCTCTCGGCGTAGCGGCTCTTGCCGCTGCGGGCACCGCCCGTCACCAGCGTCGTGGTCATCGGTCAGGGTCCTCGAAGATCACCTCAGCGTCGAAGGCGGCGCGGCGCACCGCCCGGCGCAGGGTAGCAAGCACCGGCCGCCCCGCCACCAGGACCAGCGCCGCCGTCAGCAGGCCACGCGGGACGTCCCAGCCGAGGGAGGTCGCGAGGTAGAACGCGGCGTAGTGGCCGAGGTTGCTGGTCACCTCAGCGCCGGGCACGAAGCCCGCCCCGGTCGGGGCGCTGGCGCCCATGAACGGCCAGAACCACAGGTTCATCACCGCGCCGTAGAGCAACCCCGCGGCCAGCCCGTATGCCGCGAGCATGACCCGCTCGGCGCGTCCCGTCGCGGGCGGCAGCAGGGCGGCCCCGAGGGCCACCCACCCGGCGGAGACCATCTGGAACGGCAGCCACGGGCCCACCCCGCCGGTGAGGAACGCCCCGGTGAGGACCGCGAGGGCGCCGAGGACGAAGCCGGTGCCGCGGCCGAGGACCCGCCCGGCGAGCACGAGCAGGAAGAACATCGGCTCGAGCCCGGCCGTGCCGGCGCTGAGCACCCGCAGGGCGCCGCCGGTCGCCGCGAGCACGCCGAGGACGGCCACGGTGCGCGGGTCCAGCCCGCCGGAGGAGACCTCGGCCAGCAGCACCAGCGCGAGCAGGCCGAGGAGTGCGGCGAACAGCCACGGCGCGTCCTGGCCGTGGGCCAGCCCCGTGCCCGGAGCGACCACGAAGGGCCAGCCGAAGGAGGCCACGCCGACGAGGGTGACCAGCAGCAGCGCCACCGCCCCGGGCCAGCGCAGCGAGATCACGACGCGCGCTCCAGCGCGGCGCTGACGTCGGCGACCGTGAGGTAGGGCAGCGGGTGGACGATCTTGGCGACCTGCGGGGCGAACGCCGGGGAGCCGGCCAGCACGCCGCGGGCCGGGCCCTGGGCGACGACCTCGCCGTCGGCCAGGACGACCACGTCGGTGGCGACCTCGGCGGCCAGCTCGACGTCGTGGGTGGCCAGGAGGACGGTGTGGCCGCTGCCGGCCAGGTCCTGCAGCACGGTGACGAGCCGGGCCTTGGCCTGGTAGTCCAGGCCGCGCGTCGGCTCGTCGAGCAGCAGCACCGGCGGGCGGCCGGTCAGGACCACGGCGAGGGCGAGGCTGAGCCGCTGCCCCTCGGAGAGGTCCCGCGGGTGCAGCTCTCCGTCGACGTCGCCGGCGATGGTGCGCAGCAGCTCGCGGGCCGTCCCGGCGGGGGCGCCGAAGTCGCGGTCGGCGGCGCGACACTCCTGGGCGACGGACTCGGCATACAGGAGCACGGTGGGGTCCTGGGGGACCAGGCCGACGTGGCGAACCAGCGTGGCCGGGGCCGCGCCGGCCGGGTCGAGCCCGGCCACGATGGCACGTCCGGCGGAGGCGGGGAGCTGGCCGGACAGCGCGCCCAGCAGGGTGGACTTGCCGGCGCCGTTGCGACCCATGACGGCCGTGACCGTGCCGGGGCGCAGCGCCAGGTCGACCCCGCGCAGGGCCACCAGCGGGCCGCGGCGCACGACCAACCTGTGGGCCTCGACCGTGGTGGCGGCCTCCACCGGGACGATGCCTGTCGGCTCGGGGGCCGGATCAGCGTGCCGTGCCGCGCCGTCCGCCTCGAGCTTCCGCCGCAGCGACGCCGCGCGGCGCCGGGCGTCGCGCACCGACAACGGCAGCGGGGCCCACCCGGACACCCGGCCCAGCCCGATGACGGGCGGGAAGACGGGGGAGCCGACCATCGCCTCGGCGGGGTCGAGCAGCGGGGACACCTGCCCGTCGCAGACGAGCAGCACGCGGTCGGCGTGGTGGATCACCCGCTCGAGCCGGTGCTCGGCGAGGACCACGGTCAGGCCGACGTCGTGGACCAGGCGCTGCAGGGCCGAGAGCACGTCCTCGGCGGCCACCGGGTCCAGGGCGGACGTGGGCTCGTCCAGGACGAGGATGCGCGGGCCCGCGGCCAGCACCGCGCCGATGGCGACCCGCTGCTGCTGGCCACCGGACAGGTCGCGCAGGGCACGGCCCCGCACCTCGGCCAGGCCGAGCAGGTCGAGGGTCTCCTCGACCCGGCGGCGCATCGCCGTGGCGTCGACGCCGAGCGCCTCCATGCCGTAGGCGATCTCCTCCTCGACGGTGTCGGTGACGAACGAGGCGACCGGGTCCTGCACGACGACGCCGACGAGGTCGGCCAGGTCGCGCGGCCGGTGGGTGCGGGTGTCGCGGCCGTCCACCACGACCCGGCCGCCGAGGGTGCCGCCGGAGAAGTGCGGGACGAGGCCGTTGATGCAACGCAGCAGCGTGGACTTGCCGCTGCCGGTGGGGCCGACGACGAGCACCAGCTCGCCCTCGGGGATGGTGAAGTCGGCGCCGCGGAGCGCGGGGGTCGGCGCATCGGCATACCGCACGCTGACGTCGTGGAACTCGATCACGCTGGCACCTGGACCTTCTCGCGGGCAGGGACGGTGGCGGCGGCGCGCTGCGGCGGCGGCGGGCTGACCCAGGCGGCCAGGGCGGCGACCCCGATGGCCAGCACCGCGACCACGGGCAGCTCGGGCAGCATGGCCGGGACCTGGACCGGGGTGATGCCCGGCCAGCCCTGGTCGCTGGCGATGAACATCACCACGGCTGGGACGATCCCGCACGCGGCGACGGCCCACTCCGGCAGGGCCCACGGGTCGCGGCGGTAGCGGGTCCGCGGGTCGCGGTGGGCGCCGGTGGCCAGGGACGCCCCGGCGAGGAGGACGCCCAGCACGAGCAGCGGCAGGCCCATCAACGGCGGGCTGGACCCGTCGAGCAGGCCGTAGAGTCCGGCGACGACGCCGAGCAGGCCGAGCACGGTCAGCGCGCTGGCCCGGCGCCGGGAGGCTGGCGTGCGGTGCACGGCTCGACCGTACCCGCGGGACTCCATCGAGGCGGCCAGGGCGAGCGAGCGGTCCAGCGCGCCCTCGAGCACGGGGACGGCCAGGCGGGCCATCTCGCGCAGCCCGCGGCCGGAGTGACCGCGCAGCCGGCGGGCGGCCCGGACACGGCCGGCGTCCTCCACCATCTGCGGGGCGTAGGTGAGCGCGACGACCACGGCGGTGCCCACGTCGTACAGCGTCGCGGGGACGTAGCGCAGCAGCCGCCGCGGGCTGGCCAGCACGTTGGTTGCGCCCAGGCAGGCCAGGATCGCTGCCAGCCGCAACCCGTCGTATGCCGCAGCGAGCACGCCTTCCAGTGTCACCGCACCGCCGAGGCGCACCCCGGCGGTCCAGGCCGGCAGCGGGACCTCGGGCAGCCGGAACAGCACCACCCGGCCGGTGACGCCACCGCCGAGCAGGGCGGCCATGAGCACCCGCAGCCCGACGGCCACCAGGCCGATGACCAGGAAGCCGGCGAAGGCGTTGGACGCCCCGAGCTCACGGCGCTCCAGGACCACCCAGGCCGCGACCGCCCCGATGAGCAGGAGCAGGAACGGGTTGGTCGTGCGCGAGGCGGCCGCGGCCAGGCCGACGCCCCAGACCCACCACGCGACGGGGTGCAGCAGTCGCGGGAGGCTGGGGCGATCGGCGGCCGTGAGCACGGGGGGTCCTGGTGCCGGTCCGGGTCAGGCCGAGGTGCGGCGGCGCAGTGCGACCGCGCCGACGACGAGCGCGGCCAGGACGATGACGCCGACGAGGACCAGGGTCGAGGTGCTCGTGCCCGAGGACGCCTTGGCGGCCGCCGGGGCGTCGGCCTTCTTCGCCGCGGCGATGGCGACCGGGGTGTCCGCGGCCTTGGCGGCGGCCGAGACCTGCTTGACCTCACCGCCGCAGCCGGCAGCCGGCCAGCTGTCGATCGCACAGGTCAGGCCACCCTCGGAGCGCACGCTCGCGACCGCGGCCAGGACCTCGGCGCCGGTGGCCTTGGTGTCGACGACGGCGCACTTGGCGGTCGGGGCCGGCGGGGTGCCCCTCTCGGCGTCGGCCGGGCGGCCGTAGTCCAGGACCAGGCCGACACGCTTCTTGCCGGCGACGGCGGGGGTCGCACCGCAGACGTCCTCGAAGGTGGGGGTGGCCCGGGGCAGGCGGGTGGAGCTCTCGTCACCGACGGCGAAGCGCCAGCCCTCGATGGCGCCGTCCTGGGGGGTGAACTTGTCCGGGCCGGTCTGGGCGAACACCCACTTGCCGGAGTCGAGGTGGTAGTAGCCCCAGTAGCGGTAGGCGGCCGCCTGGGCGGCGCCGACGGGGGCGATGACGGCGGTGAACAGGGCTGCCACGAGAGCGGCGAGGGCGAGCAGGGCAGCCGGGCGCAGGGGGCGCTGGGCGGTGGGGCGCGAGTGGGACATGAACCTCTCCTCGCGGCCGGTGGCGAGAAGGGCAGGGGGCCGGGGCCGGGTCTGCGCCTTCGGCTCCGGTCCGCATTCCACGACGGACGATCAACACTGGAGCCGACGCCCACGGCAGGTGCTCCGGCTCGCCGTCGCCGGGTCGCCTGAGCGGCGACTGCGGTGACGGCCTACGGTTGCGGGTCAGCGCCGGACTTGGACCGGCTTCCCCTGGCTGCAGACGTGCGGTGCTCGCACGGTCCCACGCGGCATCGAGGGGTGTCAAAGTGGTCCCCGCCACGAGGAGAGGTGCCCCATGAGCAGACGCGCCCGCGCCGCCGGACTGGCCCTCGGCTTCGCCGCCGACGCGCTCGTCGGGGACCCACGGCGCGGGCACCCGGTGGCCGCGTTCGGGCGGGTCGCCCGGGCGGCGGAGCGCCGGTGGTGGGCCGACAGCAGGCCGAGGGGCGCGGCGTACACCGCGGGCCTGGTGGCCGGCGCGGCCGGCCTGGGCTGGGCCGGCGAGCGGCTGGTGCGCGGCAGTGCCGTCGGGGAGGCGGCGGTCGTCGCGGCGGCCTCGTGGAGCGTGCTCGGCGGCACGTCGCTGGCCCGCGAGGGGGCCGCGATGTCGGGGCTGCTGCGCGAGGGTGACCTGCCCGGGGCGCGCCGTCGGCTGTCGCACCTGTGCGCGCGGGACGCCACCGGGCTGGAGGCCGGCGAGCTGGCCCGTGCCAGCGTGGAGTCGCTGGCGGAGAACACCTCCGACGCGGTCGTGGCCCCGCTCCTGTGGGGTGCCGTGGCGGGGGCGCCGGGCCTGCTCGGCTACCGCGCGGTGAACACCCTGGACGCGATGGTGGGCTACCGCTCGCCGCGGCACCAGCACTTCGGATGGGCCTCCGCCCGGCTCGACGACCTCGTCAACCTCGTGCCGGCGCGGGTGGCCGCGCTGCTTGCGACGGCGACGGCGTGGTTCGTCGGCGGCCGGGGCGACGACGCGTGGCGGGTCTGGCAGCGTGACGCGGCGGCGCACCCGAGCCCGAACGCCGGCCCGGTCGAGGCGGCGTTCGCCGGGGCGCTGGGGGTCAGGCTGGGCGGCGTGAGCCGCTACGGCGACCACGAGGAGGACCGGGGCGTGCTCGACGGCGGACGAGAGGTGCGGGTGCGTGACCTGCGCCGCGCCGTGACCCTGTCGCGGGCCGTGTCGGTGTCGGCGCTCGCGGTGGCGGTGGTCGTCGCGGCCGGGGCCGGGAGGCGTCGTGGCTAGGGGGCTGCTGGTCGCCGGGACCACCTCCGACGCGGGCAAGAGCCTGGTCACCGCCGGGCTGTGCCGCTGGCTGGCCCGGCAGGGCGTGCGGGTGGCGCCGTTCAAGGCGCAGAACATGTCCAACAACTCGATGGTGTGCGCCGACGGGGCGGAGATCGGCCGCGCCCAGTGGTTGCAGGCGGTGGCCGCGCGGGCAGTGCCCGAAGCGGCGATGAACCCGGTGCTGCTCAAGCCCGGGTCGGACCGGCGCTCGCACGTGGTGCTCATGGGCCGGCCGTTCGGCGAGCTCCAGGCCGGGGAGTGGGCCACGGGGCGGAAGGTGTTGGCGCAAAGGGCGTTCGAGGCGTTCGAGGACCTCGCCGGACGCTACGACGTGGTCGTGGCCGAGGGCGCCGGCAGCCCGGCGGAGATCAACCTGCGCGAGGGCGACTACGTCAACATGGGCCTGGCCCGGGCGGTCCACCTGCCGGTCGTGGTGGTGGGCGACATCGACCGCGGCGGGGTGTTCGCCGCGATGTACGGCACCCTCGCGCTGCTCGACGAGGCCGACCAGGCGCACGTGCGCGGTTGGGTGGTCAACAAGTTCCGCGGCGACCTCGGCCTGCTGCAGCCGGGGCTGCGCATGCTGGAAGAGCGCACCGGGCGGCCGGTGCTCGGCGTCCTGCCCTTCCTGTACGACGTGTGGCTGGACTCCGAGGACGCCCTCGCCATCGCGGGATGGTCGGGCGGGGACCGTGGGGCCGGCGGGGCCGGTGGGGACGCCGCCCAGGCGGCGGTGGCGACCCTCTCGGTGGCGGTGGTCCGCTTCCCGCGGGTCTCCAACGCCACCGACGTGGACGCGCTGGCCGCCGAGCCCGGCGTGGACGTGCGCGTCACCGCCGACCCCGACGTCGTCGCGGGCGCGGACCTGGTGGTGCTGCCCGGCACCCGCGCGACGCTGTCGGACCTGGCGTGGCTGCGTGAGCGCGGGCTGGCCGACGCCGTCCTGGCCCGGGCCGCTGCCGGCCGGCCGGTGCTCGGGATCTGCGGTGGCTACCAGATGCTGGCCGAGGTGGTCGACGACTGTGCCGCCGTAGAGTCGCGTTCTGCCACAACGGTTCCCGGACTCGGACTGCTGCCGACACAAGTGACCTTCGCGCCGGAGAAGCTGCTGGGGACCCCGCGGGGTGAGTGGCGCGGGCAGGAGGTCACGGCATACGAGATCCACCACGGGAGCGCCACGTTGCGGCCGGACGCCGCCGGCGTGAGCCCGTTCCTCGACGGGTGGAGCCGGGGCGCGGTGCACGGCACGACGTGGCACGGCGCGTTCGAGGCCGACGGCTTCCGGCGCGCGTTCCTCAGCGAGGTCGCGCAGCAGGCCGGGGTCGCGTGGGTGCCGCAGACCGCCGCGCCCGGGTTCGCCGCGCGGCGGGAGGCCATGCTCGACCGGCTCGCCGACGCGGTCGAGGAGCACCTGGACACCGCGGCGCTCGGCGCGCTGATGGGCCTCGAAGGCTGAGCCCGGGGGCGTAGGTTGCTCAGGCCGACGGCTTGACCGCCAGCACGGGGCACTCGGCCTCGAGCAGGATCTGCTGCGCCGTGCTGCCGGTGATGAGCTTGCCGACGGGGGAGCGGCGGCGCAGGCCGATGACGATCAGGTCGGCGCCGACCTCACGGGCCGCGGCGAGGATCGAGTCGCCCGCGGCGGTGTCCTCGGTGGGCTGGCGCACCTCGTGGGGCACGCCGGAGGCGGCGAGCTGCTTCTCGAGGGCGTCGAGGTCGCGGCCCTCGGCGAAGTTGGGGTCGGCGTAGTCGCCGTGGTGCACGGCGTTGACGACGACGAGGCGGGCGTTGTCGCGCTGCGCCTGAGCGACGGCGGCGTCGACCGCGGCCAGGCCCTCAGGGGTGGGGATGTAGCCGGCGAGAATGATCACGGGACGGGCTCCTTGGTCGGGGTCAGTCGGGCCAGGTGGACAGCCTCACCGTGAATCCTGCCGGATCGGACCACATCTCGACGCGGTCGCACAGCATGCGGGCGAGCCAGAGCCCGCGGCCGGAGGCAGCCAGGCCGTAGGGGTCCTCCGGCAGGTAGCCGGCGAAGTCGTCCGCGAACCCGGAGCCGTGGTCGCTGACCGTGCACGCCAGCCGCTGCGGGGCGGCCCACAGCCGCACCCACACCGGCGGCAGGCCGTGCACCAGGGCGTTGGCGGCCACCTCGCTGAACGCGGCGATGAACTCCTCCGAGGCGTCGGGGTCGGTGCCGACGGAGTGCATCGCCCGACGGAAGTCCTCCCGCAGCTGGGACAGAGCCATCCTGTCGTGAAGCACCGCGCGCATCGACGGGGTCGCCTCGATCTGCTCGTCGGCCGGCGGCATGGCCCGGGCGAACGCCTCAGGGTCCAGATAGTCCGGGTTGGTCTCCCATGTGGCGCCGGAGCGAAGCCGTGGGTGGGTCATCCGCCCGTAGCGGATGGCCTCCGGCGGGAGCCGCCGCGCGTCATACAGGCACAAGGTGGTGAGCGGGAACGCTGCGAGCGCCCGGTTGACGTAGGCCTCGTAGCGCGCCCACTCCTGCCACAGCAGCGGGTTCTGGCCGAAGTCGGTGTCGCTGACCAGCCAGACGCGGCTGACGCCCTCCTCGAGGGCGTCCTCCATCATCCGGCGGTAGCCGTCGAGGGCCATCGTGCTGCGGCGGTACTGCCCGCCGCCGGGAAGCAGCTGCAGGCGGTCGTCGCCCAGAGCGTCGGAGAGCAGGCCGCACTGCTGCTCGTTGCACACGGCGACGGCCGCGCCACCGCTGGTCAGCCCCTCACGCAGGAATGGCGCGGCGGCCGCGAGCAGCTCCTCGTCAGAGGTGTGGATGAGGGCGTTGTGCACCAGCCCCTCGAGGGCCGGTGTCATGGCCGGCCCGTGACCACCGCGACGCCCGGCATCTCGTCGACCCCCATGAGGTGCAGGGTGCGGTCGACGACCGGTTTGGGTGCCACCAGGACCACGCCGCCGCCGCCCCGACGGAAGCGCTCGGTGGAGCGGGCCAGGGCCCGGCAGCCCGCGACGTCGATGAAGTCGAGGGAGCGCACGTCGAGCCAGAGCAGGTCGTCGTCGGGGCCGGCGGCACCGGGCTCGTCGTGCAGCCCGGTCGCCTGCTGCAGCACGGCCTCGAGCACGCGGTCGTTGCTGACGTCGACGCTGCCGACCAGGCACAGGCCACCCTCCGCGGGCGAGCTGCGCAGCTGGGTCTCGCGCAGGCCACCGAGGTGGGACCCGGTGGCGCGGCGCAGCCACCAGCCGGTGGTGCTGCCCTGGTCGTACTGGCACAGCGCGGACACCGGCCGGGTCGCGCAGAGCACGTCCATGGCGTCCTCGTAGTGCTCGTAGTCGTCCTGCGCCACCTTGGAGAGCGCGACGCGGGCCTCGGCGGACAGGCGGACCCGGTGGAACCCCTCGTCGAGGGCCCGGTCCACGAGCGCCGCCTGGCCCTCGCGGGGGTAGAAGTCGCCGACCGGCAGGACGACGAGGCGTCCCTCCTCCACCGCCGCGGAGGTGTCGAGGCCGCGCTCGTGCAGCACCCCGAGCAGGCTGCGGTCGGGGGACTCCTCGGAACGCTCGGCGTAGATGACTCGCTCGTCGGACTCGAGGCCGTGGCGGACCCACTCGGCCACCGCGTCGCCGCGCTCGGCCTCGCTGCGGTGCAGCAGGAGCAGGTGACCGTCCCAGCCGACGGCGGGCGTGCCCTGAGTGGCGGTCGCCATTGCACGAGGGTACGCCTGCCGGGGGAGCCCGGGACAGGGTGCGGATAGGCTCGCGCGACACCTTCGACGGTGCGGCAGGAACTCCGGTGACGGCCACGCGGTATGCCGTGTGGCCCAGTCCGGGGCGGTCCCGCCACTGTGGGCGCGTACGCGCGCGAGCCAGGAACTGCGGCCGTCGACCGCGATTGACCTTTGACCCGAGGCGTGGACACCTCGAGGAAGGCCGGTGCCGTCGTGCGCTCGACAGACCCCACCCAGCAGTCTCGACCTCAGGTGGAGGGTCAGGGTGATCCTCCGGTGGACGGTGCGGGTGGGGGGACCGTCGCCGTGGTCGGGATCGGCGCCGACGGCTGGGCCGGGCTGACCTCGCCAGCGCGGGAGGCGCTGCGGTCGGCCGGGGTGGTGCTCGGCGGTCACCGCCAGCTGGACCTGCTCCCGGCGGAGGTGCCTGCGCGGCGCGTCGCCTGGCCCACGCCCCTGCGTCCGGCGCTGGCCGAGATCGTGGCCGAGCACCGCGCGGCGGGGCTGGTGGTGATCGCCAGCGGCGACCCGATGTGGTTCGGCATCGGGCGGGCGCTCGTCGAGGAGCTCGGGAGCGAGACGGTGCACGTGCTGCCTCATCCGTCCTCGATCTCGTTGGCCTGCGCCCGGCTCGGCTGGCCGGTCGAGGACGCGACCGTGGTGAGCGCGGTCGGCCGCCCGGTGGCGGGCGTGGCCCGTGAGCTGTACGACGGGGTGCGCTTGCTGGTGCTCAGCGCCGACGCCTCGACGCCAGAGGCGGTCGCGGACCTGTTGCGGGACAGGGGGTTTGGTGCGAGCGAGCTCGTCGTGCTCGAGCAGCTGGGCTCGGCCTCCGAGCGCCGGGTCGAGGGTGTCGCCGCCACCTGGGTGGCCGCCGCGGGAGCGGCGCTGAACGTCGTGGCGGTGCGCTGCCGGCGCTCGCCTGAAGGGGCTTCAGGTCCGCGCCTGTCGCTGGTGCCGGGCCTGCCGGACGAAGCGTACGAGCACGACGGTCAGCTCACCAAGCGGGAGGTGCGGGCGGTGACCCTGGCGGCGCTCGCCCCGGCACCGGGGGAGCTGCTCTGGGACGTCGGTGGCGGGTCCGGGAGCATCGCGATCGAGTGGATGCGGTCCCACCGCACCTGCCGTGCCGTGTCGGTGGAGGGCAGGCCCGACCGGGCGGCGCGGATCACCGGCAACGCCGCGCGGTTGGGGGTTCCTGGCTTGCGGGTGGTGACGGGTGTGGCACCCGCGGCCCTGGACGGCCTGCCGGCACCGGACGCGGTGTTCGTCGGCGGCGGCCTCACCACGCCTGGCCTGCTGGAGGCCTGCTGGTCCGCCCTGCGCCCCGGCGGGCGGTTGGTCGCCAACACCGTCACGCTGGAGTCCGAGGCGCTGCTCGCCCGATGGCACGCCACCCACGGCGGGGATCTGACCCGGGTGGGGGTCGCGCACGCGGTGCCGGTCGGCGGGTTCACCGGGTGGCGCGCGGCGATGCCGGTCACCCAGTGGTCCGTGGTGAAGCCGGAGGCCTTCTCGGCGCACGGAGCGCAGGACGCGGCGGAGGTGGCGCGGTGACCGTCCACTTCATCGGAGCCGGCCCCGGCGCAGCCGACCTCATCACGGTGCGCGGGCAGCGGATCGTCGCAGCCTCCCCGGTCTGCCTGTATGCCGGGAGCCTGGTCCCGCCCGAGCTGCTGGCCCAGTGCCCGCCCGGCGCCCGCCTCGTCGACACCTCCGGGCTTGACCTGGACCAGATCACCGCCGAGCTCGTGGCCGCCCACGCCGCGGGGCTGGACGTGGCCCGGCTGCACTCGGGCGACCTGTCGATCTACAGCGCCGTCGCGGAGCAGGTGCGCCGGCTCGACGCGGCAGGCGTGCCGTGGGAGATGGTGCCGGGCGTGCCCGCCTTCGCCGCTGCGGCGGCGGCCCTGGGTCGCGAGCTGACGGTGCCCACGGTCGGGCAGAGCGTGGTCCTGACCCGGCTTGCCCAGCGCGCGACGGCGATGCCGCCGGGGGAGGACCTGGCGACCTTCGGCCGCAGCCGGGCCCTGCTCGTCCTGCACCTGGCGACGCACCTGGTCGACCAGGTGGTGGCGGAGCTGGTGCCGCACTACGGCGCGCAGTGCCCTGCCGCCGTGGTGGCGATGGCCAGCCGGCCGGACGAGGTGGTGCTGCGCGGCACGCTCGCGGACATCGCCGGTCAGGTCCACCAGGCCGGTATCCGGCGCACCGCGGTGATCCTCGTGGGCCAGGTGCTCGGGGCCGAGCAGTTCGACGACAGCTACCTGTACTCACCCGGTCGCGACCGCAGCGGAGACCAGTCGCCCGCCTGCGCCCCGGATCGCGAGGGGGCATGAGCTCCGGCGTTCAGCGTGGTCTGTGCGTTCAGCGTGGTCCCCGCGGGGCGGCGCGGCCGAGGATCGCTCCGGCGCGGTCGATGCAGATCGCGTCCACGGTCACCGACGCGCCGCGCAACACCCCGAGCGCGACGTCGCGTGCCTGCTCCGCGACGAGGTCACCCAGCGGCACCCCTGCCTCGAGGCAGCGCTGGGCCGCCTCCAGCCCGGTGTTCGCCGCTGCCACTGCCGCCACAAGCGGCTCGTCGGCGCCGGCCTCCCGGGCCAGGCCTGCGAGGAAGCCGATGTCGACCTGCGAGCGGCCCGAGTGCAGGTCGAGGTGACCGGCCGCGAGCTTGGACATCTTGGCGAACCCGCCGGCGATGGTCAGCCGGTCAATCGGGTGGCGCCGCAGGTACTTCAGGACCGCGCCGGCGAAGTCGCCCATGTCCAGCAGGGCGTCGTCGGCCAGGGCGTACTCCGCGATCGCGACACGCTCGGAGGTCGAGCCGGTGCACCCCGCGACGTGGGTGTGCCCGATGGCGCGGGCGACGTCGATCCCCCTGCGGATGCTGTCGATCCACGCCGAGCAGGAGTACGGCACCACGATGCCGGTGGTGCCCAGGATGGACAGGCCGCCGACGATGCCGAGGCGAGGGTTCCACGTGCGACGCGCGATCTCCTCGCCGCCATCCACGGACAGCTCGACCACCACGTCACCGCGGTCGCCGTGCCGCTCGGCGATGGTCGTGATGTGGTCACGCATCATCTGGCGCGGCACCGGGTTCACCGCCGGCTCGCCCACGGGGAGCGGCAGGCCGGGGAGGGTCACGGTGCCGACGCCGGGTCCGGCGACGAAGGTGACGCCGGCACCGGGCTCACCGCGCCGCACGGTCGCCCGCACGAGCGCCCCGTGGGTCACGTCCGGGTCGTCCCCGGCGTCCTTGACCACTCCCGCCATCGCCCATCCGTCGCCGGCGTCCTCCACCGCGAGGGCGAACGCCGGCTGCTGGCCCTTGGGCAGGGTGATGGTCACCGGGTCGGGGAACTCGCCGGTGAGCAGTGCGGTGTATGCCGCGGCCGTCGCCGCTGTCGCGCACGCCCCGGTGGTCCAGCCGCTGCGCAGCCCGGTGCGCTCGAGCTGGGCCGGGCGGCCGCCCTGCTGCGGCGTCGGTGTCGTCTGCTCAGCCACGGCGGGTCGGGTTCGTGAGCTGGCGGCAGCGAGTCCTTGTCCTGGGTGGTACGACCGAGGCCAGGGAGCTGGCTCGGCGGCTGGCGACGGAGGGGCAGGTGGAGGTGACGAGCTCGCTGGCGGGTCGGGTGCGCGACCCTGTCCTCCCCGAGGGTGAGGTCCGGGTGGGCGGCTTCGGGGGAGAGGCAGGGCTGGCCCGATGGCTCGTCGAGCGGTCCATCCACCGGGTCATCGACGCCACGCATCCCTTCGCCGCCACGATCACGTCTCACGCCGCCCGGGCTGCGACGCAGGTCCATGTTCCCCTGCTGGTCCTGCGTCGTCCCGCGTGGGTGGCCGGGCCGGGGGACCGGTGGCACGAGGTGGGCTCCCTCCAGCAGGCTGCGCGCATCCTGCCGGGCCTCGGCCGCAGGCCACTGCTGACGACCGGCCGTCAGGGGGTGGACGCCTTCGCAGATCTGGACGAACTGGCGTTCGTCGTGCGCACAGTCGACCCACCGGACGTGCCTCTGCCGCGGCGGCACACGCTGCTGCTCGACCGAGGGCCATACACCCTCGCCGGTGAGCTCGACCTGATGGTGCGCCACGCCATCGACGTCCTCGTCACGAAGAACAGCGGCGGGCACGCGACCGCGGCCAAGCTGGAGGCGGCGCGGCGGCGCGGCATACCGGTGGTGATGGTGAGCCGGCCACCGCTGCCCGGGGGCGTCCCGGTCGTACACGGTGTCGAGGACGCGCTGGCGTGGCTCGGTGACTCTCACCAGTGACGGGCAGGCGGACCGACGCGCGTGTGCGGCGGACGTCCCCTCAGGCGGCGAGGTCGCGGTAGTCCCGAGGCCTGCTGACATGCTCCATCCCGGACGGCGTGGTCCAGGTGCACACCGCGTCGGCTGACATCTGCACCCGCCAGCCCGCCTGGTGCTTGAGTCGGTGGTGGTGTCGGCACAAGGCCATGAGGTTGGCCTCGTCGGTCGGCCCGTCCGGGAACCGGAGCACATGGTCGAGGTCGCAACCGGTCGCGGCCACCGCACACCCGGGGAACCGGCAGGTGCCGTCGCGGGTGCGCACGGCGCGGGCCAGGGCGGCGTTGGGTCGGTAGGTCGTCGGGTCGGACCGGAGCACCTGACCGGTGACTGGGTCCAGCAGGAGCCGGCGCAGCGGGGTGTCGCAGCCGTTGACCAGGCGGCTGACGACGTCCATCGGGAGGATGCCGTGCCGCGGGAGCTCGACACCGACGACGCCGGGCTCGGACGGCACCGGCACGGTGAGCTCCAGCACGGTGGTCACGCTCGCGTTGCCGAGGATGAGGTCGATCATCGCGTCGGCGCGCGCCTGGTCCAGTGTCCGGCGGTGCGGCGTGGCCGCGTCACGCGCCAGGTAGTCGCGGGCCAGCGCGTCGATGGCTGCCCAGGCCTGGGCGCTGACATGGGTGGGCTGGTCGGCGCACCACTGCGTCATCCCGGGCTCGGTGCCCGGCCGCGTGAAGACGAACCGTCCCTCCGGGGCGCGCTCGGCCCGGCGGCGCAGGGCGTCGGGGTCGATGCGGGCGACCGCCCGACGGGCCCGTGCCCGCAGCTTCGTCGAGGTCAACCCGGTCGCGTCCGGCACTTCCCGGCCGAACCGGTCGAGCACTGGCTCGTCGGGCAGCAACGTCTCCTCGAGCACCGCGGCCTGCGCGTCGGACAGGTGCTGGGCCTCGGTGCCGACCAGCCCGGCGCGGTAGGCGTCGAGGCGGCCCTCGCGCATCGCGGCGAGGGTGCGCGGGAGCCGGCCCAGATCCCTGGCCAGAGCGACCCGCAGGTCCGCGGCCCGCCCGGTGAGGCACAGCAGCGGCGCGATCCGGTCGGCCACGAACTCCCACTCGTCGTCCGTCCCACCTGTCGGGACGGTCGTCCCGACAGGTGCGCCGACAGGGATGGCCTCGAGCCACTCCCGCTCACGCGCGGCGATCGCGGCGATGGTCTGCAACGCCAGGGCATCGACCGCGTTCTTGACCCGCTGGGCCGCCAGCACCACGGCCTCGCCGGTCCCGGCGGTCACTGCCGCCAGCTCGTCCGCGCTCAGCGCATCGAGGAGCGCGGCGAGCTCGCCCATGGGCGTCTGCCGCACCTGCTCCACGCTGAGTTCGAACATGTGTCCAAGACTAGAGCGGGGTGCCGACACACCTCGTCGCCCGTCCACAGGCACGCCCCTCACCGGGCACGCCCCTCACGGGGAACCTCCCTCGCCGGGCGCGCTCATGAGCCAGAGCGCCCACGGCGACTGGTCAGCCTGGCTCAGGTCTCCCCGCCGATGTCGACGACGTATGCCTCGTAGACCAGGTCCGCCCCGGCCTGCCGGTGCCGCGCCAGCGAGCGCAGCAGGTCCGCGCACCCCTCACGCAGCGACTCGACGCCGGCCGTGTCCACCACGCCCTCCGCGTCCTGAACCAGCGTCTCGACCACCGGCAGCAGGTGGGTGTGCTCGCGGTTGAGCCGGGCCACCGCTCCCGCGAGGCGCGGTGAGCTGGCGACCACCTGGGCGAACAGCCCGTCGGGCGCCTGCGTCACCTCGACGTGCACCCGCAGGTCCGCGGACAGCTCGACCAGGGCGGCGTGCACCCGCTCGGCCCACGCGGCGACGCGGCCGGGGGCGGGTGCCGTCAGCGCCTGCTCGACCGCGGCGATCGACTCGCCCATCTCCGCGCGCCGGCGGCGCAGGACCTCCAGCTCCGGTGGCAGTGTCCGGGTCGGTGTCGTGGTCTCAGACATCGGTGCCTCCCAGCGGGACGAGGGGCCGAACCCATGGTCCGCCCGCCGGTGGTCGCCGTCCAGACCCGCCGGAGCGTCGCCCAAGCTCCCGTATGCCGTGCCCTCGCCACCCGGCGTCCCCGTCAGACCGCCGGCTCCTCCGGGTAGCGCCGCGGCGTCCACACGACCCGCTGGCCGTCGGCACGGCGCACCGCCTGCGTCTGCGAGGAGCCGACGATGAGCAGGGTGCGCATGTCCACCTCAGACGGCTCGAGGTCGGCCAGGCCCACGACCCGCACCGACTCCTCCGGGCCGCCCACGTCACGCGCCACGACCACCGGCGTGTCCGGTGCGCGGTGTTCCAGCAACAGCTCACGCACTGCGGCGACCTGCCACGTGCGGCTGCGCGAGCCCGGGTTGTAGAGGGCCAGGACGAGGTCGGCCGCCGCAGCCGCCGCCACGCGCCGGCTCACCACCTCGAACGGCTTGAGCCGGTCGGACAGCGAGATCGTCGCGAAGTCGTGCCCCAGGGGAGCGCCGACCCGGGCCGCAGCCGCGTGGGCCGCGGTCACGCCGGGCAGCACCCGGACCGGGACGTCGGCGTAGGTGTCCTCGCAGGCCACCTCCAGCACGGCGCTCGCCATGGCGAACACCCCCGGGTCGCCGGAGGAGACGACGGCCACCCGACGGCCGGACCGGGCCAGGTCGAGGGCGAAGGTGGCCCGCTCGGACTCGACCTTGTTGTCCGAGGCGTGCCGCTGCTGGCCGGGCCGGGAGGGCACGCGGTCGATGTAGGTGCCGTAGCCCACCAGGTCGTCAGCGGCGGCGAGGGCGCCGCGGGCCTCGGGGGTGAGCCAGGTCGGTCCCGCAGGCCCGAGGCCCACGACCACGACCTCACCAGTGCGGCCCTGCGCCGGCGCCGGGTCCTCCGCAACCGCAACGGTTCCCGCGGGCGCGCCTACCTCGCTGGGCACCAGGGCGACGGAGAAGTAGGGCACCGACTCCTCGTCGACGTCGGCCAGCCGGCCGGTGCGCTCCCCGGCCATCGTGGCGCGCTCGACGTACCACGCGTCGTCCAGCCGCCCGGCCCGCTGCAGGGCCCGCCGCACGGCCGGGAAGGTGCGGCCCAGCTTGAGCACGACCGCAGAGTCGGTCGAGGACAGCCGCGCCGCGAGCTCCTCCTCCGGCAGCGTCCCCGGCAGCACCGTGAGCACCTCACGGTCCTCGACCAGGGGCCGGCCCACGCGGCTCGCGGCGGCGTTGACCGAGCTGATCCCCGGGACCACCTCGGTGGGGTAACGGTGCGCCAGGCGCTTGTGCATGTGCTGATAGGAGCCAAACAGGAACGGGTCGCCCTCACACAGCACCGCCACGTCGTGACCGGCGTCGAGGTGGGCCGCCAGCCGCTGCGCCGCCTCCTCGTAGAACTCGTCCAGGACCGCGCGGTAGCCGCCGGGGTGGTCGGGGGTCTCGGTGGTGACCGGGTAGACCAGCGCCTCCTCGACCTGGTCACCGCGCAGGTGGCCGGCGGCGATGCTGCGGGCGATGCTGCGCCCGTGGCGGGCCGAGTGGTAGGCCACGACGTCCGCCGCGCCAATGAGCTCGACTGCCCGCAGGGTCATCAGGTTCGGGTCCCCCGGACCCAGCCCCACGCCATACAGACGCCCGGTTCGCTTGTCCGACAAGCTCATTCGACCTCACTCGCGATCGCGTTGACAGCGGCGGCGACGATGGCGCTGCCGCCTCGGCGTCCCCGGACCACCACGTGCTCCAGGCCGAGGTCGCTGTCGACCAGGGCCTGCTTGGACTCGGCCGCCCCGATGAACCCCACCGGTATGCCGAGCACTGCCGCCGGGCGCCACGGCACGGTGCGCAGGTGGTCCAGCAGGTGGAAGAGGGCGGTGGGGGCGTTGCCGATGGCCACGACCGCGCCGTCGAGGCGCTCGCCCCACAGCTCCACGGCCGCTGCGGTGCGTGTGGTGCCGAGCTGGCGGGCCAGGGCGGGGACGCGCGGGTCGGAGAGCGTGCACACCACGTCGTTGTCGCGGGGGAGCCGGGCGCGGGTGATCCCGCTGGCGACCATCTGGGCGTCACACAGCACCGGCGCGCCGGCCCGGAGCGCGGCGCGGGCCTGCGGGACGGCCCCCGGGGTCGCCACCACGTCACCGGCCAGGTCGACCATGCCGCAGGCGTGGATCATCCGCACGACCACCTGGGCGGTGGCCGGGTCGAACGCCGCGAGGTCGGCCTCGGCGCGGATCGTGGCGAACGACTGCCGGTAGATCTCTGCGCCGTCCTTCTCGTAGTCCATGCGTGTCTCCATCAGGGGGTGCGCCGGGCGGCCGAGACCGCCCCGGCGAGGGCTTGCGTCGAGGCGTCGGCGGCGAGGGTGGTCGTGGTGGGGAGATCGGCGATGTCGTGCCGCTCCAGCGCGTAGTGGCCCCCGGGCTGGGCGACGACCTCCACCCGGGCGCCGGTGGGGTGGCCGCAGCGCCGCTCGCAGCCTGACCAGTGAAGGGGCAGAAGCGTTGTGCCGGAGGCTCTCTGGGCCCCGAACGACGCCACGGCATCGGCATGGACGTCGGCGAGCGACTTGGCGCAGCCCGGCCGTCCCGTGCAGGCCGTGACCCCCGCCCTGGGCGACCGGGCGTTGGTGACGAACCCGGCCGAAGCCAGGGAGGCCAGGCCCGTGGTGCATCCCGCGACCTCGACGCCCGGGATGACGATGCCCCGCCAGGGAGTGAGTCGCAGGTCTCCGACCGCGGTCCGGGCCAGCGCGACGAGAGCCTGCCAGGAGGCGGCTGGTGCACGTCCGAGCGGTGCGGCGACGGACAGCACCGCCGGGCCCTCCGGGGACCGGACCACCCCGAGGGCAGGCCCCTGGCGGCGGCCGGCGGAGGGCCGCAGTCCCGGATCGGACTGCTCGTGGGGGACGGCCCGGTCGTCCAGGAGATGGCGGACAGCGGCCAGCAGGTCCAGCGGGCTGCTGACCAGGTCGCGGACCCGCCAGGAGTCGGCTCCGGCAGCGGCTCGCGCCGCGAGGAAGGACTCGACCGCGCTGGCCGCGCAGCGGGCCGCGTCGCCCGCCGCCACGGTCAGGCCGGTCGGCAGACCGGCCAGCAGCAGCTCGGTGACGCGCTCGGCCCGCGCGACCAACGTCACATCGGCGTCGAGCGCGGCGACGTCGTGACGACCGTCGTCGAACGCGACGAGGAACCGGCCGGAGAGCTCGGCCAAAGCCGTTGTGCCACGCAGGATCTCGTCGTAGTCGCCGACGGCGGGCGTCAGGTCCGACAGGCCGCGTCCGTCCAGGCCGGACAGCGGCGACAGCAGGACGTTGCGGGCGCGGTCGTGGGCCACGGACGGCAGGAGGCCCACGGCATACAGCCGGTCTGCGAGGTCGCCGCCGCAGGACGGCGCCAGCCCTCTGACCTGGAGGTTCCCCCGGGAGGTCACCTCGAGCGAGCCGTCACCGAGCTCCGTTGCCGCACAAACGATCTCATCCATCTGGTCGGCGCTGAGGAGGCCGCCGGGGATCCGGATCCGGGCTACTGACCCGTCGTCGGCATGGTGCAGCCGGACAGCCCCGGGGCACCGGTCTGGGCGACCGCGCGACAGGGTCGGTGGGGTCGCCGGTGGACGGTCCGGGGCGGGCATGGCGGTGGAGCATACCCACGCCGGATGGCCGTTCCGGGCTGTCGTCCGGACCGCTCGTCTGGCTATGCTCCGGGCCAGCGCTCACTTGAGCGCCCTTTCGCCAGAAGACGGCGCAAGGGGAGGAAGCCGGTGTGAATCCGGCGCGGTCCCGCCACTGTGACCACGGCCCAGCCGTGGGAGTCAGGAACTCCCGTCGTCTTCTCTCACCCGGGGCGTGGACACCCCAGGAAGAGGTTCAGCGTGCTGCTGTTGTTGTCGACCTCCGACACCGACCTGATGAGCGCCCGCGTGGCCGACGGCCCCGTCGCCTGGCGCTACGCCAACCCCTCCCGGTTGCTGCCGGAGGACCTGCCCGCCCTACTCGAGGGCACCGACCTCGTCGTCGTGCGCCTCCTCGGTGGCCGCCGCGCCTGGGCCGACGGCCTCGACGCGCTGCTCGCCGGCACCCGTCCGGTCGTGGTCCTGTCCGGGGAGCAGGCGCCGGACGCCGAGCTGATGAGCCTGTCCACGGTCTCCGCCGGGATCGCCGCGCAGGCCCACGCCTACCTCGCCCACGGCGGACCGGCCAACCTCGAGGCACTGGCCCGGTTCCTGTCCGACACCGTGCTGCTGACCGGGCACGGCTTCGAGGCCCCGCTCGTGGCACCGGCCTGGGGTCGCCTGCAGCGGGCGGGGGTCGCCGCCGCAGCGCCGGCCACAGAGCCCCGGCCGACCGTGGCGGTGCTCTACTACCGGGCCCACCACATGAGCGGCAACACCGGCTTCGTCCACGCCCTGTGCGGTGCGGTCGAGGCCGCCGGGGGCCGGCCACTGCCGCTGTGGTGCGCCTCCCTGCGCGACGCCGACCCCGGCCTGCTGGACACCCTCGCCGAGGCCGATGCCGTCGTCACCACGGTGCTTGCTGCGGGTGGCACCCGGCCCGCCGACGCGCAGGCCGGCGGCGACGAGGACGCTTGGGACGCCGGCGCACTGGCCCGCCTGGACGTGCCGTTGCTGCAGGCACTGTGCCTGACCAGCTCCCGCGAGCAGTGGCAGGCCAACGACGAGGGGCTCTCCCCGCTGGACGCCGCCACCCAGGTGGCCGTGCCCGAGTTCGACGGGCGGGTCATCACGGTCCCGTTCTCGTTCAAGGAGATCGACGCCGACGGGCTCCCGGCCTACGTTGCCGACCCCGAGCGCGCCGCCCGCGTGGCCGGCCTCGCCGTTGCCCACGGCCGGCTGCGCCACCTCGACCCGGCGCACCACCGGGTCGCCCTGGTCCTGTCCGCCTACCCCACCAAGCACGCCCGCATCGGCAACGCGGTCGGGCTCGACACCGGCGCCAGCGCGATGGCCCTGCTGAGCCGGCTGCGCGACGCGGGTTGGGACCTCGGCCCGGACGACGGTCCCGGCGCATTGCCCGGGTTGGCCACCGTCGACGGCGACGCCCTCATCCACGCGCTCATCGAGGCCGGGGGCTACGACCCCGACTGGCTGACCGCCGAGCAGCTGGCCGGCAACCCGGTGCGTATCCCGGCCGCCGACTACCGCCGCTGGTACGCCACGCTGCCGGCCGGCCTGCGCGTCCAGGTCGAGGAGCACTGGGGCCCGCCACCGGGCGAGCTGTACGTCGACCGGTCCCGCAACCCCGAAGGCGACCTCGTCCTCGCGGCGCTGCGGGCGGGCAACCTGCTGGTGCTCGTCCAGCCGCCGCGAGGCTTCGGGGAGAACCCCATCGCGATCTACCACGACCCCGACCTGCCGCCCTCGCACCACTACCTCGCGGCCTACCGGTGGATCGCCGCACGCCAGGAGGACGGCGGCTTCGGCGCCGACGCGGTGGTCCACCTCGGCAAGCACGGCAACCTGGAGTGGCTGCCGGGCAAGAACGCCGGCCTGTCCGCCGAGTGCGCCCCGGACGCCGTGCTCGGCAACCTGCCCCTGGTCTACCCCTTCCTGGTCAACGACCCCGGCGAGGGCACCCAGGCCAAGCGCCGCGCCCACGCCGTGCTGGTCGACCACCTCGTCCCGCCGATGACCCGCGCCGAGAGCTACGGCGACATCGCCCGGCTGGAGCAGCTGCTCGACGAGCACGCCAACGTGGCCACCCTCGACCCCGCCAAGCTGCCCGCGGTCCGCAGCCAGATCTGGACCATGCTCCAGGCGGCGAAGATGGACCACGACCTCGGCCTGACCGGCCGGCCCGACGACGAGCGCTTCGACGAGATGGTCATGCAGATCGACGGGTGGCTCTGCGAGGTCAAGGACGCCCAGATCCGGGACGGGCTGCATGTTCTCGGCCAGGCGCCGCAGGACGCGGCTCGCGTCGACCTCGTCCTGGCCATCCTGCGCGCCCGGCAGCTCTGGGGCGGCAGCCATGCCGTCCCAGGACTGCGCGAGGCGCTCGGTCTGGACGAGTCCGCCACCGACCGCGGCGGTGCCGACCGGGCCGAGGCGCTGGCCCGCGAGGTGGTCCTCGCCATGGAGCGCCACGGGTGGGACGCCGACGCGGTCGACGCGGCGCTGGCGCTCGTGCCGCAGGAACGGGTCGAGGCCGTCGGGCAGGTGCTGGACTTCGCCGTGGCCCAGGTGGTCCCGCGGCTGGCCGCGACCACCGACGAGCTCGACGCGGTGGTGCACGCCCTGCGCGGCGGGTTCGTCCCCGCCGGCCCGTCGGGCTCACCGCTGCGCGGCCTGGTCAACGTCCTGCCCACGGGCCGCAACTTCTACTCCGTCGACCCCAAGGCGGTGCCGAGCCGCCTCGCGTGGGAGACCGGCCAGCGCCTGGCCGAGTCGCTGCTGGGCCGCCACCGCGACGACACGGGGGAGTGGCCGACCTCGGTCGGGCTGTCCCTGTGGGGCACCAGCGCCATGCGCACCGCCGGGGACGACATCGCCGAGGCCCTGGCGCTGCTGGGCGTCCGCCCCGTCTGGGACGACGCCTCCCGTCGGGTGACCGGCCTCGAGGTCGTCCCGCTCGAGGAGCTCGGCCGCCCGCGTGTCGACGTCACGCTGCGCATCTCCGGCTTCTTCCGTGATGCCTTCCCGCACGTCGTCGGCCTGCTCGACGACGCCGTGCAGCTCGTCGCCGGCCTGGAGGAGGCCGCCGCGGACAACCGGGTGCGCGCCCACGTCCAGGCCGACCTGGCCGAGCACGGCGACCGGCGTCGGGCCACCACCCGCATCTTCGGCTCCCGCCCCGGCACCTACGGCGCCGGGCTGCGGCAGCTCATCGACAGCAAGGACTGGCGCACCGACGCCGACCTCGCCGAGGTCTACTCCGTCTGGGGCGGCTACGCCTACGGCCGGGGCCTCGACGGCAGGCCGGCGCGCGAGGAGATGGAGACGGCCTACCGCCGGATCGCGGTCGCGGCCAAGAACACCGACACCCGCGAGCACGACATCGCCGACTCCGACGACTACTTCCAGTTCCACGGCGGCATGGTCGCCACGGTGCGGGCGCTCACGGGCGCCGCGCCCGCGGCATACATCGGGGACAGCACCCGGCCCGAGACGGTGCGCACGCGCAGCCTGGCCGAGGAGACCGCGCGGGTCTTCCGGTCCCGCGTGGTGAACCCGCGCTGGATGGAGGCGATGCGCCGCCACGGCTACAAGGGAGCCTTCGAGATGGCCGCCACCGTCGACTACCTGTTCGGCTACGACGCCACCACCGGCGTGGTCCACGACTGGATGTACGACCGGGTCACCCGCGAGTACGTCCTGGACGAGGTCAACCGGAAGTTCCTGGAGGCCGCCAACCCGTGGGCGCTGCACGGCATGGCCGAGCGCCTGCTCGAGTCGGTCTCGCGCGGGCTGTGGGCCGAGCCGGACCCCGAGGTGCTGGCCGCCCTGCGCCAGGCCTACCTCGAGGCCGAGGGCGACCTAGAAGCCGGTCGCTGACCCCGGGCGCTCGCCCGTGACCCGCTGCCGCCACCGGTAGCACCAGACCCGCACCACCACCCCCGACGAAGGGCCACCCGTTGCGTCCCGACGCTCCCGCCTACCCGTTCACCGCCGTCGTCGGCATGGACGACCTGTCCCTCGCGCTCTGCCTGTCGGCGGTCTCACCCGCCATCGGCGGCGTCCTCGTCCGCGGCGAGAAGGGCACCGCCAAGTCGACGATGGTCCGCGCCCTGGCCGCCGTGCTGCCTCCGGTCGAGGTCGTGCAGTCGTGCCGGTTCTCCTGTGCCCCAACGGTTCCGGACGCCTCGTGCCCGGACGGTCCACACTTCAACGCCCCGGTCGAGACGCGCCCGGTCCGGCTGGTCGAGCTGCCCGTCGGCGCGAGCGAGGACCGGGTCGTCGGCTCCCTGCACCTCGACCGGCTGCTGTCGGCAGGGGAGACCGCGTACGAGCCGGGACTGCTCGCCCAGGCCCACCGCGGCATCCTCTACGTCGACGAGGTCAACCTGCTGCCCGACCACCTCGTCGACACGCTGCTGGACTCTGCCGCGATGGGTCGCGCCCGGGTGGAGCGCGAGGGGGTCTCGGTCACGCACGGCGCCCGGTTCGTCCTCGTCGGCACCATGAACCCCGAGGAGGGCGAGCTGCGGCCGCAGCTGCTCGACCGGTTCGGCCTGGCCATCGAGGTCGCCGCGAGCCGCGAGGCGGCCGTGCGGGTCGAGGTGGTCCGCCGGCACCTGGCCTTCGAGCGGGACCCCGACGCGTTCGCCGCCCTGCACGCCCAGGACGAGCTGGCCCTGTCGCTGCGGATCGCCGGAGCCCAGGAACGGGTCGCCGGGGTCGCCCTGCCCGACGCGGCGGTCGAGACCATCGCGCGCATCTGTGCGGCCTACGACGTCGACGGCATGCGCGGTGACCTGGTCACCGCGCGCACCGCCATTGCCCACGCCGCCTGGTGCGGCCGGGACGAGGTGACCGACGAGGACGTGCGCGTCGCGGCCCGCCTGGCCCTGCCGCACCGGCGACGCCACAACCCCTTCGACGACACCGACGGCGCGGCCGAGGACCTGGAGCAGGTGCTCGCCGAGCAGACCCCCGAGACGCGGCAGGACGACCCCGACCCCGACGGCCCGGACGGTGACGGCCCCGATGACGGTGGACCCGAGGGTGACGGTCCTCACGACGACGGCCCTGACGACGGCGCCCCCGACGGCGGCGGTGGTCCCGGTGGCGGCCTGCCGCAGCTGCCCTCCGGCGGCGGAAACGACGCAGCCACCGGCGAAGCCGACGCCCCCGGGACGCCGGCGGACCAGGCCGGCCGGCCGTATGCCGCGCGCCTGCTCACGCACCAGCGGCCGGGTCCGGGGGTGGCCGGCAGGCGCTCCCGCGCCACGACCACGCGCGGCCGGCACCTGCGCGGCGTCCCGCTGGGCGACCCGCGCGGCCAGGGGCTGTCGGTGACCTCCACCGTGCACGCCGCGGCCCGCCGCACCCGAGGTGCCGCGACGCCCTTGCGGCTGGTGCGCGCCGACCTGCGGCGCAGCCAGCGCGAGGGCCGTGAGGGCAACCTCGTGGTCTTTGCCGTCGACACCTCCGGGTCGATGGGCGCGGCCGCCCGGGTCCAGGAGGTGCGTACCGCGGTGGTGTCGCTGCTGCTGGACGCCTACCAGCGTCGCGACCGCGTCGCGGTGGTCACCTTCGCCGATGACCGGGCCAGACTGGTGCTGCCGCCCACGTCGAGCGTGGAGCTGGCTCAGCGCCGGCTCGCCGAGGTCCCTACCGGTGGGCGCACCCCGCTGGCCGAGGGGCTGGCCGAGGTGGCCGGGCTCGTGCGCCGGCAGCGGGCCCGTGACCCGCAGCGACGTCCGCTGCTCGTGCTGCTCACCGACGGCCGCGCCACCCACGGCGAGCAGCCGCTCCAGCGTGCCTCCGCTGCGGCGGCCCACTGCGCGGCCGAGGGCATCTCCTCGGTCGTCGTCGACTGCGAGAAGCGGTCCGTGGTGCGCCTCGGCCTTGCCCGCGAGCTGGCCGTCACCTTGCGCGCCGAGTACCTCGACCTCGGCGACGTCGCCGCCGATGCCCTCTCGGGTGTGGTGCGCCGCAGCGTCGCCCCTGCGACAGGAGCAGCCTGATGCCCCAGGGACAGCCGGCCCGCGTGCCGGAGGACGGCCTGACCACCCGCCAGCGCCGCAACCGGCCGCTGACGATCGTGCACACCGGCGCGATGAAGGGGAAGTCCACCGCCGCGTTCGGGCTCGCCCTGCGCGGCTGGAACCAGGGCTGGGACATCGGGGTGTTCCAGTTCGTGAAGTCGGCCAAGTGGAAGGTCGGGGAGGAGAGCGCCTTCCGTGCCCTCGGCGACCTGCACGAGAGGACCGGCGTCGGTGGGCCGGTGCAGTGGCACAAGATGGGCGAGGGCTGGAGCTGGTCGCGCAAGGCCGGCACCGAGGAGGACCACGCGGCCGCCGCGCTGGAGGGCTGGCGCGAGATCCAGCGACGCCTGGATGCGGGCACCCACGACCTCTACGTCCTGGACGAGTTCACCTACCCCCTGAAGTGGGGCTGGGTGGACGTCGCCGACGTCGTCGCCACCCTCAGCGCACGGCCCGGGCACCAGCACGTCGTCATCACCGGCCGGGACGCGCCGGCCGAGCTGGTGGCCGCCGCGGACCTGGTCACCGAGATGACCAAGGTCAAGCACCCGATGGACGCCGGCCAGAAGGGCCAGCGGGGGATCGAGTGGTGAGCGCCCGGGCGACGCGCCTGCCGCGGCTCGTCGTCGCGGCGCCGGCGTCCGGCCACGGCAAGACCATGGTCGCGACCGGCCTCATGGCCGCCCTGCGGGCCGCCGGTCACGAGGTGTCCCCGCACAAGGTCGGCCCCGACTTCATCGACCCCGGCTACCACGAGCTGGCCGCCGGGCGCCCGGGCCGCAACCTCGACCCGCACCTGCAGGGGGAGGACCTCATCGTGCCGCTCCTGCTGCATGGGGCGAGCCGCCCCCGCCCGGCCGACGTCGCGGTGGTCGAGGGCGTCATGGGCCTGTTCGACGGGGCCACCGGCACCGGCGGGTTCAGCTCGACCGCGCACGTCGCCCGGCTGGTCCAGGCACCGGTCCTGCTGGTGGTCGACTGCCGCGCGGCCGGGCGCAGCCTGGGCGCTGTCGTCCACGGCTTCTCCCGCTTCGAGGACGACGTGCGCGTCGCCGGAGTGGTGCTCAACAACGTCGCGTCGGCGCGGCACGCGGCCGAGGCCCGCGACGGCATCGCCGCCACCGGGGTCCCGGTGCTCGGGGCCCTCCCTCGCCTCCCCGACCTCCTGGTGCCCAGCCGTCACCTCGGCCTGGTCCCGGCGGCGGAGCGCTCGCCGCAGGCCACCGCGGCGGTGGCGGCCCTGTCCGACCTGGTCCGCGAGCACGTCGACCTCGACGCGGTGCTCCGGCTCGCCCGGCAGGCACCGGACCTGGTCGCCGCGCCCTGGGACCCCGCCCGCGCGGTCGGCGCCCCAGTGGTCCCCTCCTCCCGGCCGCCACGGGTCGCCGTGGCAGGCGGGCGCGCCTTCACCTTCGGGTATGCCGAGACCGCCGAGCTGCTCGCGGCCGCCGGTGCCGAGGTGGTCGGCTTCGACCCCTTGCGCGACGAGCACCTGCCCGAGGACGTCTCCGCCCTCGTCATCGGGGGCGGGTTCCCCGAGGTGCACGCCGCCGACCTCTCGCTCAACGCCTCGCTGCGACAGGCGATCTCGGACTTCGCCGCCCGTGGCGGGGCGATCGCCGCTGAGTGCGCGGGCCTGCTCTACCTCACCGAGGAGCTCGACGGGGCGCGGATGTGCGGCGTCCTGCCGCTGCGGGCACGCATGGACTCCCGCCTGACCCTGGGCTACCGCAGTGCGGTCGCCCTCACCGGCAGCGTCCTGGCCGCGGAGGGGGAGCGGGTGACGGGCCACGAGTTCCACCGGACCGCGGTCGCCCCCACAGCGGCAACCGCCCCCGCCCCCGCCTGGGGCTGGCGCGGCACGACCGGTGCCCTCGTGCGGGAGGGGGCGGTGCGTGGTCGCGTGCACGCGTCATACCTGCACACGCACTGGGCCGGGCACCCGCAGATGGCGACCCGTCTCATCGCCGCGGCGACCGAGGTGGCCCGGTGAGGGTCGTGCTGGGCGTCGGCGGCCGTCCGGACGCAGCGGCGGGGGAGCTGCTCACCCTGGCCGCGGCGGCGCTCGCCGAGCACGGGCTCGACCCCACCGCCGTGCGACTGGTGGCCACCCTCGACCGGCGCGCCGGGGCCGCCGGGGTCCAGGCCCTCGCCGCTGCCAGCGGCACGAAGGTGCAGGCAGTCCCCGTGGAAACCCTTGCGGCACAGGCCTGCCCGACACCGAGCCAGCGGGTGCTCGCCGCGGTCGGCAGCCCGTCCGTCGCCGAGGCGGCGGTCCTGGCCTGCGGCGGCGGGCTCCTCGGCCCGCGCCACGCCTCTCGCGCCTGGACGGTCGCCGTCGGCGCGCTTCCCGCCGCCGGCCTTACGGGCGCCGTCGACCCCACCGTTGCCACCCCCGTCCAGGAGGACCGATGAGCACCGTGACCGACACCCCGCTGGCCGCCGGCCGATGGACGAGGGAGGAGCGCTGGCGCCTGTCCGGCATCCTCGGCACCATCGTCGCCCTCCACGTGGGCGGGATCGCGCTCTACCTGCTGCACCGTGGCCACACCGCCGCAGCCGGAGGGCTCGCCGGGTCCGGGGCGCTGGCCTACGTGCTCGGCATGCGTCACGCCTTCGACGCCGACCACATCGCGGCGATCGACGACACGACCCGGGTGATGCTGCTGCGGGGCCGGCGCCCGGTCGGGGTCGGCTTCTTCTTCGCGATGGGGCACTCGACCGTGGTCGTGGTCCTCGCCCTGCTGGTCGCCGCCGCGGCCGGGTCGGTCTCCACCTCCGACGTGGACGCGGTCCGCTCGGTGGGAGGCACCGTCGCCACCGTCGTGGCCATGGCGTTCCTGCTGGTCGTGGCCTCCCTCAACGCCCGGGTCCTGCGCAACCTCGTCGGCCTGTGGCGCCGGCTGCGCGGCGGCGCCGACACCGCCGCGGAGGTGGAGGAGGCGCTGCTCTCGCGCGGCTTCGTCACGCGAGTCCTCGGGCGACGTGGCCGGGGGATGGTCCAGCACTCGTGGCACATGTACCCGGTGGGACTGCTCATGGGCCTGGGGCTGGAGACCGCCAGCGAGGTCACCCTGCTGGCCCTGTCCGCCTCGACCGCGGCCGGCGGCGGCGCCTCGGTCCTCGGGGTGCTCAGCCTGCCCCTGCTCTTCGCCGCGGGCATGTCGACGTTCGACACCGCCGACTCCCTGGTGATGACCCGGCTGTACTCCTGGAGCTACCGCAACCCGGTCCGCACCCTTTTCTTCAACATCGCCACGACCGCGGTGACCGTGGCGGTCGCCGCGTTCATCGCACTGGTCTACCTCGCCGACGCGCTAGTGCAGTACACCGGGCAGCGGTGGCTGGGGCCGCTCGCCGCGGTCAGCGACGACTTCGAGCTCATGGGCTACGTCATCGCGGGGATCTTCGCCACCACCTGGCTCGGTGCGCTGGCCGTCTGGCGGCTGCGCGGCGGTGACGATGCCTGAGGTCGACCTGCTCCACCACGGAGACCGGGAGGTCGGCGACGGCCTCGTCGACCTGGCCGTCAACGTGCAGGCGCCGCAACCCCCGCCATGGCTCCTCGACGTCCTCACCGGAGCGCTGGCACATGCCGGCGCCTACCCCGACCAGGCAGCGGCGGTGGCCGCCGTGGCGCGGGCCTATCGCTGCGACCCGGCATCGGTCCTCCTGACCAACGGCGCGGCCGAGGCGTTCACCCTCCTGGCGCGCCTGCCCTGGCGACGACCGCTCATGGTGCACCCGCAGTTCACCGAGCCGGAGGCAGCGTTGCGCGCGGCCGGCCACTCAGTGCAGCGGCTGGTCCTGAGCCGCGACAACGGCTTCCGCCTCGACCCGGACGCGGTCGACCCCGCCGCCGACCTCGTCGTCGTGGGCAACCCCACCAACCCGACCTCGCGGCTCCACCCGGCTGAGTCGGTCGCGGCACTACTGCGGCCGGGACGCCTCGTGGTCGTCGACGAGGCGTTCATGGACGTCACCGACCAGCGCCAGTCCCTGGCGGGTCTCGCGCCCACCACCGCGGGCCTGCTCGTCGTCCGCAGCCTCACCAAGACCTTCGGCCTCGCCGGGGTGCGCGCCGGCCACCTGCTCGCGGCGCCCGCGCTGGTGGCCGACCTCGCGGCACACCAGCCGCACTGGTCGGTCAACGCCCTCGCCCTGGCCGCCACCGTGGCGTGCGTGGGTCCGCAGGGGGAGGCGCACCGCTGTGCGGTCGCCGACCACTTGCCGCGCCGGCTGTCCTACCTCACCCGGACGCTTCAGGCTGCGGGGCTCGACGTCGTCGCCGAGCCCGTCGGCCCGTTCGTGCTCGCGAGCCATGACCGGGCGGACGTCCTGCGCGAACGCCTGCGCCACCACGGTTTCGCGCTGCGTCGGGGTGACACCTTCCCCGGCCTCGGGCCGCAGTGGCTGCGCGTCGCCGCCCGGGACGAGGCCACCACCGACGCCCTCTCCAACGCCCTCACGACCGCACTGCAGGAGCTGCCATGACCGACCACGCCTTCCCCGACGACGCGCGGGCGGCCGTCCACGACGTCATCGCCCGGCGCCGCGACGTGCGCCGCGGGTTCACCCTCGACCCCGTCGGCGACGACGTCCTCACCCGGGTGCTCGCGGCGGCCCACCAGGCGCCCAGCGTCGGGCTCAGCCAGCCCTGGGACTTCCTGCTCCTCACCGACGTCGAGCAGCGCGCACGCATCCAGTCCCTGGCCGCGTGCCAGCGGGACGCGTTCGCCGCGTCGCTGCCGGCCGGGCGCACTCGCCTGTTCGACGGGATCAAGGTCGAGGCGATCCTGCAGACCCCGCTCAACATCGTCGTCACCTGCGACCCGACCCGCGGCGGCCCCTACACCCTCGGCCGCCACGCCGACCCGCGCATGGCGCCGTTCTCCGCCGCGCTGGCGGTGCAGAACCTCTGGCTGGCGGCGCGGGCCGAGGGCCTGGGCGTGGGCTGGGTCAGCTTCTTCGACCCGGGGGAGCTGGCCCGCGAGCTGGGCCTGCCCGGGCACCTGCAGGTCGTGGCCTACCTGTGCGTCGGGCACGTCGAGCAGTTCCCGCCCGCGCCGGAGCTGGTGCTCTCGGGGTGGGCACGTCGGCGGCCGCTGACGTGGGCGGTCCATCATGGGGCCTGGGGCGACCGTCGCCTGCCCGGAGGAGAAGCTGTGAGCCTGCTGACCGAGACCGTTGCCGCCATCGCCCCCGCGGACGCCGCCGCCATGCACGCCGCCGAGGAGCGACAGGGCCAGCTGACCAAGCCGCGCGGCTCACTCGGCGTGCTCGAGGAGCTCGGCACGCGCCTGGCCGGGATGTATGCCGTGTGCCCGCCCCCGCTGCCCGAGCCGGTCGCCATCGCGGTGTTCGCCGGCGACCACGGCGTCCACGCGCAGGGCGTCTCGCCGTGGCCGCAGGAGGTGACCACCCAGATGGTGGGCAACTTCCTCGCCGGCGGCGCGGTCATCAACGCCCTCGGCCGCCAGGTCGGCGCCGAGGTCACCGTTGTCGACGTCGGCGTGGCCGGTGACGTCCCGGACGCGCCGGGACTCCTGGCCCGCAAGGTCGCCCGCGGCACCGCCGACATGACCCAGGGGCCGGCGATGACGCCGGAGCAGGTCGAGGCAGCCCTGGAGGTCGGCATCGACACGGCACGCGACCTCGTGGCCCAGGGCAACCGGCTCCTGGTCACCGGCGACATGGGCATCGCCAACACCACCGCCTCGGCGGCCCTGATCAGTGCCTTCACCGGCCTGGACGTCGAGCAGGTCACCGGCCGCGGCACCGGCATCGACGACGCCATGCTCGCGCACAAGGTCGGCGTCATCCGTCGGGCCCTGGAGGTCAACGCCGTCGACGCCGCCGACCCGGTGGCCGCGCTCGCCGCCGTTGGCGGGCTCGAGCACGCCGCCGTGGCCGGGTTCCTCCTCGGCGCCGCGGCCCTGCGCACGCCCGTGGTGCTCGACGGGGTGATCGCCTGCTCCGCCGCCCTCGTCGCGCGCGCGATCGCCTCCGACGCGGCGGACTACTGGGTCGCCGGCCACCGCTCGGTTGAGCCCGGCGCCAGCGCAGCGCTGGACCACCTGCGGCTCACCCCGCTGGTCGACCTCGACCTGCGCCTCGGCGAGGGCAGCGGTGCCGCCCTGTCCGTGCCGCTGGTGCAGTCCGCCGCCCGCGTGCTGCGAGAGGTGGCGACCTTCGACTCCGCCGGCGTGACGGACAAGGCCTGAACATGGCCGAGCACGCCGAGACCCTTCTGCCCCTGGGGCTGCGGCTGCGCGACCGCCGCGTCGTCGTGGTCGGCGGCGGCCGGGTGGCGCTGCGGCGGGTCGGGGCCCTGCTCCAGGCCCGGGCCGCGGTCACCGTGGTCTCGCCCGAGGTGGTCGCCGCCCTGGAGGACCTCGCCCTGCGCGGGCAGGTCGAGTGGCACCCGCGTTTCTACGCCGACGGCGACCTCGAGGGCGCCTGGCTGGCGATGGCCTGCACCGCCGACCCCGAGGTCAACGCCGCGGTGCTGCGCGAGGCCGAGGCCCGGCGCATCTTCTGCCTGCGCGTCGACGACGCCCGCGACGCCTCGGCGTGGATGCCGGCGACCGGGCGCAGCGGCCCGGCCACGGTCAGCGTGCACGGCGACCGCAACCCGCGCCGGGCCGCCGCCCTGCGCGACGCCGCCGTGGCCGCCGTGGAGGCGGCCCTGCGCGACGACCCCGGCGCCCCGGCACGCACGCCCTTGCGGGACGACACCCCCGGGCGGGTCATCCTCGTCGGCGGCGGCCCGGGTGACCCGGAGCTGTTGACTCTCAAGGGGTTCCAGGCCCTGGCCACCGCCGACGTGGTGGTCGTCGACCGGCTTGCCCCGCTGGCCGTGCTGGACGGCCTGCGCGAGGGCGTCGAGGTCGTCGACGTCTCCAAGATCCCCCGTGGGCGGAACACCTCGCAGGAGGAGATCAACGCCGTGCTGGTCGACCGCGCCCGCCGGGGCCTGACCGTCGTGCGGCTCAAGGGAGGTGACTCCTTCGTCTTCGGCCGGGGCATGGAGGAGGTCCTGGCCTGCGCCGAGGCGGGGGTGGCCACGGAGGTGGTCCCCGGGGTGACCTCCGCGATCGCGGCGCCCGAGCTGGCCGGCATACCGGTCACGCACCGTGGCCTGTCGCAGGGCTTCACGGTGATCTCCGGGCACGCCGCGCCCGGAGACGCGCGCAGCACCGTCGACTGGGACGCCCTGGCCCGTGGGGGCACCACGCTGGTCGTGCTGATGGGCGTGGAGACCCTGCCGGCCATCGCCGCGGCCCTCGTCGCCGCGGGCCGGGACGCCGACACCCCGCTGGCCTGCGTCATGGACGGCGGGCTGCCGACCCAGGCGGTGCTGCCCAGCACCCTGGGTGCCGTCGCCAAGGGCGGCCCGCCGGACGGCCTGCGCCCGCCGGCCGTCACGGTGATCGGCCCGGTGGCGGGGTTCGCCGCTGGCTAAGGTGAGGTCATGAGCGCTCAGTGGACGTGGACCTACCTCGACGCCGACGGCAAGCCGATGAGCGGGGGTGCGCTCGTGACCTCGGGCTTCCCCTCCCAGAGCGAGGCCGAGAGCTGGCTGGGGGAGGAGTGGCGTGACCTCGCCGACGCCGGCGTGGACTCGGTGACCCTGCACCACGAGGACGCCGTCGTCTACGGCCCCATGAGCCTGCGCCCCGCGCAGTGAGGACCGACCCGCTCCCCGGCACCACCTCCCTGGCCACCGGCGCGCCCGAGCTCGCCCGCAGGCTGGAGCGGATGGTCCGGCAGGCCCAGCGCGACTGGCGCTCGCCGGCCGTCAGCGCCGGCATCGTGCGCGGCGGCAGCCTCGTCTGGTCCACGCACGTGGGGTCCGCGCGCCTGGACCCGGCGTGCGCGGCCACCGACGACACGCAGTACATGATCGGCTCGATCACCAAGACCTTCACCGCGGTCCTGGTCATGGCGCTGCGCGACGAGGGCCGGCTGCGGCTGGACGACCCGCTGTCCAGGTGGTTGCCGGACACCCGCCACGGTGAGGTGACGCTGCGGCAGATGCTGGCCCACTCCTCGGGCCTGCAGCGTGAGCCGGTCGGGCGCATCTGGGAGACCCTGGACGCCCCCGACGAGCGCCGGTTGCACGCCGAGCTCGAGCAGGCCGAGCGGGTGCTCCCTCCGCACTTCGTCTTCCACTACTCCAACCTGGCCTACGCCCTGCTCGGGCAGGTCGTCGAGCGGGTCGAGGGCGCGCCGTGGGAGGACGTGGTGCGTCGCCGCATCCTCGGCCCGCTGGAGATGCGGCACACCGGGCTGACCCCGCGCGAGGACCGCGCGCTCGGCTACCAGGTGCACCCGTTCTCCGGGCTGGCCACGCAGGAGCCGCGCTTCGACCTGCGCGCCACCGCCGCCCTGGGCGGCCTGTGGAGCACGGTCGCCGACCTGGGCCGGTATGCCGCGTTCGTCGCCGACCCGGTGGAGGAGGTGCTCTCCGCCGACACGGTCGAGGAGATGTGCCGCCCGCTGGTCATCACCGACCCCGACGGCTGGACCGGCGGCTACGGCCTGGGCTTCGGTATGGGCCGGCTGGGGGAGCGGGTGCTCGTCGGCCACGGCGGCGCGATGCCCGGCTACCTGACCGGCCTGAGGGTCCGCCGCGCCGACGGCGTGGGCGCGGTGGTGTTCGCCAACACCACCGCCGGTGCCGACTCGCTGGTCCTGGCCGGCCGGCTGGTGGCGGAGGTGCTCGACGCCGAGCCCACGCCCGCTCAGCCGTGGGTGCCCTCGACGCCGCGGCCCGACCTGGAGGAGATCCTGGGCAGCTGGTGGTCCGAGGGCGAGGAGCTGGTCTTCGAGGTCCGCGGCGAGGACCTGTGGTGCCGGGTGCCGGGGGCGCCGGCGACGACGAACGAGACCCGGTTCGCGGCCGATGGGGCCGACCGGTTCAGGGCGGTGCAGGGGCGCGAGCGTGGCGAGCTGCTCGAGGTGGCTCGCGACGAGGAAGGAAAGGTGAGTCGCATGTACTTCGCCACCTACGCCGTGACGCGGGAGCCCCGCGCGTTCGCCGACCTGGTGACGCCGTGATCGCCCGCGACCGGCTGCACGAGCTGATGGCCCGCGAGGTTGCGGACTTCGCGGCCCGCAACCCGTTGTCGGAGAAGGCGTTCGGTGCCGCCGAGCACCTGTTCGGCCGGGTGCCGATGACGTGGATGAACAAGCGGGCCGGGGCGTTCCCGCTCTACCTGGACTCCGCCCGCGGCGCCCGGGTCACCGACATCGACGGCCACACCTACCGCGACTTCGCCCTCGGCGACACCGCCGCGATGGCCGGGCACTCGCCGCGGGCCACCGTCGAGGCGGTGCAGCGCCGGTTCGCCGAGCTCGGCGGGGCCACGGCGATGCTGCCGACCGAGGACGCCGAGTGGGTCGGCGCCGAGCTGACCCGCCGCTTCGGGGTGTCGCGCTGGAGCTTCTCGCTGACCGCGACCGACGCCAACCGCTGGGCCATCCGGATCGTGCGGGCGGTCACCGGCCGGCCGAAGATCCTGGTCAACAGCTACTGCTACCACGGCAGCGTCGACGAGTCGCTGATCGTCACCACCCCCGACGGGGAAGGCGCCGCCCGCGAGGGCAACGTCGGGGCCCCTTGCGACGTGACGCTGACCAGCCGGGTAGCCGAGTTCAACGACCTCGAGGGCCTGGAGCGCCAGCTCGCCCACGGCGACGTGGCCGCGGTGCTCATGGAGCCGGCGCTGACCAACATCGGCATCGTCCTGCCGGAGCCGCGCTACCTCGAGGGCGTGCGCGAGCTGACCCGGCGCTACGGCACCCTGCTCATCAACGACGAGACCCACACCTTCTCGGTCGGCCCCGGCGGCGCCACCAGGGCCTGGGGCCTGGACCCCGACCTGCTCGTCATCGGGAAGGCCATCGGCGGCGGCATCCCGGCCGGCGCCTACGCCATGTCCGCCGAGCTGGCCGACCGCACCCTGCGCCGCGACGACCTCGACCTGGTCGACATGGGCGGCGTCGGCGGCACCATGGCCGGCAACGCCCTTTCGGTGGCCGCGATGCGCGCCACGCTGGAGTCGGTGCTCACCGACGAGGCGTTCACCCACATGATCGACCTGGCCACGACCTACACCGCGGGTGTCCGCGCCACGATCGAGCGGCACGACCTGCCGTGGTCGGTCACCCAGCTCGGCGCCCGCTCGGAATACCGCTTCAGCGCCACCCCGCCGCACAACGGCACCGAGTCGCACGAGGTCCACGACGAGGAGCTCGACGACTACCTGCACCTGTTCCTCGCCAACCGGGGCATCCTGCTCACGCCGTTCCACAACATGGCGCTGATGTGCCCCGACACCACCAGCGACGACGTCCAGGCGCACCTCGACGTCTTCGGCGAGGCGGTCGCCACGCTCGCCGGCTGACCGGTCACCGGCACGACGAAGGGGCGGGGACCGTCGCGGTCCCCGCCCCTCATGCACGTCAGCCGGCGTCAGCTCACTGCGGCTTCTCGCCGCGCGCGACCTGCGGGCGCGGCAGCCGCGAGCGGCGCATCTGGAAGGCACGCATCACGGCATACATCGTCGACCCGGCGGGCACGCTGCCCTCGCCGAACTTCGCGATGATCCGCTTGCGGGTGCGCCGCCACATCAGCGCCGCGTCGACGAGGGCCACCACGATGAGGCCGTAGACGAGGACGAAGACCATCAGCAGCGCCCAGCTCTGATGCACGAACGACAGCGCCAGCACGAGCACCATCACCGGCAGCATGAACTCCCCGACGTTCCACCGGGCGTCGACGCTGTCGCGGATGAACCGTTTGACCGGGCCCTTGTCGCGGGCCGGCAGGTGCGCCTCGTCGCCGGTCATCATCGCGGCGCGCTGGCGGGCGCGGGCCTCGCGGGCCTTCAGGCGGGCGTCGTTGGCCGCGGCCTTGCGGTCGGTCGGCACGAGCGGCTTCTTGCGCGCCGCCTCCTGGTCCCGGCGCCTGGGCGTGGGCCGGTTCTTGGCGCCCGGGCGCTCGGCGACGGTGGTCTCGGTGGCGGCCGGCTCGGCGGCCTTCTTTCGTCCAAACACGACGCACACTGTATGTCGAGTGGGCCGGTTCGCTGGTATCGCCACCGGGGCCTGGTGGCCGGGTCGGTACGCTCGCGTGCGTGACCGACGACGCCGTGACCCCTGACCGCATCGACGCCCTCCGGACCCGCATCGCCGAGCTCATGCCCGGCCTGCGCCAGGACCTGGAGGCGCTGACCCGCATCCCGAGTGTGTCCCTGGACGCGTTCGACCAGTCCCACGTGGAGGCCAGCGCCGAGGCCGTGGCCGCGCTGCTGCGGGCCGAGGGCCTGGCCGTGGAGATCGTCCGCGAGGGCGGCCGGCCGGCGGTCATCGGCCACGTCGACGGGCCCGAGGGTGCGCCGACGGTGATGCTCTACGCCCACCACGACGTCCAGCCGCCCGGCAAGGACGAGGACTGGGACAGCGCCCCGTTCGAGCCGACCGAGCGCGAGGGCCGGGTCTACGCCCGCGGCATCGCCGACGACAAGGCCGGCGTCATGGCCCACATCGCCGCGCTGCGCGCCCACCACGGCACGCTTCCGGTCGGCGTCACCGTCTTCGTCGAGGGCGAGGAGGAGATCGGCTCCGACTCTCTGCCGACCATCCTGGAGCGCCACGGCGAGAAGCTCCGCGCCGACGCGATCGTGCTGGCCGACTCCATGAACTGGGGCATCGGCGAGCCGGCGCTGACCACCACCCTGCGCGGCATGATCCGCGTCGTGGTGACCGTGCGCACCCTCGACCACGGGGTGCACTCGGGCATGTTCGGCGGCGCGGTGCCGGACGCGATCATGGCCCTGGCCCGCCTGCTCTCCACGCTGCACGACGACGAGGGCAACGTGGCGGTGAAGGGCCTGAAGTCCGGTGAGGCCGCCGACCTCGAGTTCACCGAGGAGCAGCTGCGCACGGACTCCGGCCTGCTCGACGGGGTGCACACCATCGGCTCCGGCTCGTTGCTGTCGCGGATGTGGACCAAGCCCTCGATCACGACGATCGGCATCGACGCCCCCACCGTGTCCCAGGCCAGCAACACCCTCGTGCCGCAGGCCTCGGCCAAGATCTCGGTGCGGATCGCCCCCGACGAGGACCCGGCCGCGGCCTACCGCCTCGTGACCGACCACCTCAAGGCCCACGCCCCCTGGAACGCCCAGGTCGACGTGCACCTCGACGAGTCCGGCGCGGGCTTCGCCGCCGACGCCCAGGGCCCGGTCTACGACCAGGCGCGGGCCGCGTTCACCGACGCCTGGGGCACCCCGCCGGTCGATATCGGCGTGGGCGGCTCGATCCCGTTCGTCGCGGCGTTCGCCGAGAAGTTCCCCGAGGCCGGCATCCTCATCACCGGCGTGGAGGACCCCGACACCCGCGCGCACGGTGCCAACGAGAGCCTGCACCTCGGTGAGTTCGAGCGCGTCTGTGTTGCCGAGGCCGTCCTGTTCGAGCGGCTCGGCACGCTGAAGAAGGGCTGAGGCCCCCCGCCACTCGGGTATGCCGCCCGCTCACCCGAGCGGGCGGCATACCTGTGTCAGGCCGTCGCGCCCCGGTGGGCGGCGAGGGCCGCGGCCAGCGTGCGGTCGATGTCGGCCTCGGTGGTCATCCAGTTCGAGACCGAGAAGCGCATCGCCGGGCGGCCGTCCCAGACCGTCCCCGAGACCCACGCCTCCCCGCTGTCGCGGATACCCTGCATGACCGCGGCCGTGTGCTCGTCGGAGTCACCGAAGCGCACCAGCACCTGGTTGAGCACCACCTCGTTGAGCACCTCCACGCCGGGCTCGTCCCGCAGGGCGTCGGCGAACCGCCGGGCCAGGTCGCACGAGCGCTCGACCATCGCCGCGACGCCCTCGCGGCCGAGCTCGCGGACCGCGGCCCAGACGGCGAAACCCCTTGCCCGCCGGGAGGACTCGGGCACGAACCGGAACGGGTCGCGCGACTCACCGACCTGCACGTAGGCCGCCTGCCACGTCATCGCCGCCATGTGCGCCTCGGGGTCGCGGGTGAAGACGAGGGCCGAGTCGTAGGGCACGTTGAGCCACTTGTGGCAGTCGGTGGCCAGGGAGTCGGCGAGCTCGACCCCGGCGGTCAGGTGCCGCAGCCGCGGGCTGGCCGCCGCCCACAGGCCGAACGCCCCGTCGACGTGCAGCCAGGCGCCCCGCTCGCGGCAGACCTCGGCGATCTCGGCGACCGGGTCGAACGCCCCCGTGTCGACGTTGCCGGCCTGTGCGCAGACGATCGCCGGGCCCTCGGAGCGGGCCAGCACCTCCCGCAGCGATGCCGGCACCATCCGGCCCTGCCCGTCGGCCTCGGCGCGGTCCGGGGTGCCACCGAAGCCGAGAAAGCGCAACGCCTGCGGGATGGTCGAGTGCGACTGCGCCCCGGCCACGACGTGGACCCGCGGAGCCCCCTGCAGGCCGTCCCGCTCCACGTCCCAACCGGCCCGGGCCAGGACCGCGTGGCGCCCGGCGGCCAGCCCGGTGAAGTTCGCCATCTGGGCGCCGGTGGTGAAGCCGAACGACGCGTCCGGGGCGACCCCGAGCAGCTCGCGCGCCCACGCGCCGGCGACGTCCTCGGCGGCCGCGGCAGCGGGCGACATGACCTCCAGCCCGGCCACCTGGTCCCAGGCGACGGCCAGCTGGTCGGCCGCGACGGTGGAGGGCAGGCCGCCGCCGATGACGTAGCCGAAGTAGCGCGGCCCGGGGCTGGCGACCAGCCCCGGCTCGGCCGCGGCCACGAGCGCCTCGACCACCGTTGCGGGGTCCTCGCCCTGCTCGGGCAGCGGCCCGGCGAACCCGGCGGCCGCGTCGACCCCCGGCCCCGGGTGCACCCGTCGCTCGCGGAGCCCGTCGAGCCAGGCCAGGGCGTGCCGCTGGGCGACCTCGAGCGCCGCGGCGTGGGGGGACGGCTGGTGCAGGTCCATCCCGCGAGGCTACGACCGCCGCGGCGGCCTCGCCTCCGCCATCCGGCTCACCCGGGACCGGTATGCCGGGTCGCCGCTGGCCGTTGTATGCCGGGAGGCGGGCACCCGGCATACGTCCGGTTGCGGTGGTGCGGGCCCGGCTGCGCTCCTAGCGTGGCCGACGGAGGTGGGGCCATGACGCAGGTGAGCATCCCGACGCCGGAGGGCGCGCTGCCCGCCTGGCTGGCCACCCCGTCAGGGCCCGGGCCGTGGCCAGGCGTGGTCGTGGTCAGCGACGCCATGGGCATGACCCCGGACCTGCGGCGCCAGGCCGACTGGCTGGCGGGGGAGGGGTTCCTCGCCGTCGCGCCGGACCTGTTCCACTGGGGGAGCCGGGCGCGGTGCCTGCGCTCGGTCATCCGGGAGACGCTCGAGCGCCAGGGCCGGACGTTCCGCGACCTCGACGCAGCGCGGCACTGGCTGCTCGGCCGCGACGGCTGCACCGGCCGGGTTGGGGTCGTCGGCTTCTGCATGGGCGGCGGGTTCGCGCTGATGCTGGCCCTCGGCGACGACTACGACGTGGCGGGGGTGAGCTACGGGACGGTCGGGCGGCGCTACCAGACCCGTGAGGCGCTGGCGGGGGCGTGCCCGGTGGTCGGCAGCTACGGCAGCCGCGACGCGATCACCCGGCGGTCGGCGGGGCGGCTGGAGTACCACCTCGGCGCGCTGGACATCGACCACGACATCCGCGTCTACCCCGGGGTGGGGCACGGGTTCATGAACGACCACAGCGACACCGGCAGGACGGCCACCGTCCTGGCGAAGGTGAGCGGCACGGCATACGACGAGGAGGCGACGCAGGACGCGCGGCGACGGATCGCGGCGTTCCTCCACCGCCACCTCGACGCCGCTGCGGACACGGCCTGACCCGCGAAACCCCCTGTCGACGGGGCGGATTCGCGGGCCGGCGTGTGTCCGGTCAGTCCCTGCTGGTCTCGCCGGGCAGCGCGAGCATCTGGTCCAGCGCCACCCGCGCCCAGTGCGCCACGTCGGGGTCGACCTCGATCCGGTTGACCGTGCGGCCGGCCACGAGGGACTCCAGCGCCCAGACCAGGTGGGGCAGGTCGATGCGGTTCATCGTCGAGCAGTAGCAGACGTTCTTCTCCAGGAAGGCGATCTCCTGGTCGGGGAACTGCGTGGCCAGGCGCCGCACCAGGTTGAGCTCGGTGCCGACCACCCACTTCGTGCCCGCCGGGGCGGCCGCGATGGTCTTGATGATCTTCTCGGTCGACCCGACCTCGTCGGCGGCCTCGACGACCTCGTAGCGGCACTCGGGGTGGACGATCACCTTGACGTCGGGGATGGTCGCCCGGGCCTCGTGGACGGCCTCGAGGCTGAACCGGCCGTGCACCGAGCAGTGCCCGCGCCACAGGATCATCCGGGCCGCCTGCAGCTCCTCGCGGGTCAGGCCGCCGTTCGGCTTGTGGGGGTCGAAGACGACGCAGTCCTCGAGCGAGAGGCCCAGCTCGCGCACGGCGGTGTTGCGGCCGAGGTGCTGGTCGGGCAGGAACAGCACCTTGCCGGTGCCCTCGAGGCCGCCGCGCTGGCCGAACGCCCATGCCAGAGCGGTCTTGGCGTTGCTGGAGGTGCAGACCGTGCCGCCGTGACGGCCCGTGAACGCCTTGATCGCGGCGCTGGAGTTCATGTACGTCACCGGGATGACGTCGTCGGCCACGCCGGCGTCGACCAGGTCGTCCCACGCGTCCTCGACCTGGCTGATCGCGGCCATGTCGGCCATCGAGCACCCTGCGGCGAGGTCGGGCAGGATCACCTGCTGCTCGTCGCTGGTGAGGATGTCGGCCGACTCGGCCATGAAGTGCACGCCGCAGAAGACGATGTGCTGCGCGTCGGGCCGGGCGGCGGCGTCCTTGGCCAGCTTGAACGAGTCACCGGTCACGTCGGCGAACTCGATGACCTCGTCGCGCTGGTAGTGGTGGCCCAGGACGAACACGGAGTCGCCCAGCGCCGCCTTGGCCGCGCGCGCCCGCTCGACGAGGCCCGGGTCGGAGGGCGCCGGCAGCTCGCCGGGGCACTCCACCCCTCGCTCGGTGGCCAGCTCACGGCCGTGGCCGAGGACCATCAAGGGCAGGGACGCGTGGCGCGGGAGGTCTGTGGTGGTGCTCACCTGCTGATCGTTTCACACGTTCACAACGCCACCGTCCAGGACCACCGGTATGCCGTGTGGCCGCCGCGTGCCGTCGGCCAGCCGCGGATGGAGGGCCTGACAGGACCGTGCCGCAATACGGTCCTGTCGGCCCGTGTCCGAACTGGCTCAGCTGACGGTGAAGACCACCGCTTTGGACTGGTTCGCGGCGTACCGCGCATCGCCGGAGTACTTCGCGACGACCGAGTGCGTGCCCGGCGCCATCTTCACCCCCAGGTGCACCACCATGACGCCCTTCGCGGACGGCGCCAGCGTCCCGCAGGCGAGTGCCGTGGTGGAGGTGCCGTCGTAGAAGCACACCGACCCGGTCGGCCTGATGGTGCTCGTGGGCCGCGGCTTGACCTTCGAGGAGAAGGCGACCGGCGAGGTCGAGACCGCAGGGGTGGGTCGCTGGACGAGGGTGACTCGGGTGGTGGCGGTGCCGGCGGCGCCTGCCACGGGGGCGAGCGTGAGGACCGAGGCCGCGGTGGTGAGGCCGACGATGGTGAGACGGGCGATGGTGCGCATGGCCACTCCTGTGGTGGTGCTCCGCGGCCTCTGGTGACGTTGTCCAGCCTGCGTGTCCGGGCGGCCTTGCACGTCGTCCCGCCAGGGGACCCGGGCTGCGGCGAGGAGGGGACGCCGGCCACCGGGCAAAGCGCGCAGGCGGCTGCTCCCGGTGGGGGAGGAGGGGCTCGCCAGGTGGTGACCGCGACACGCCGTCGGGGGTTGCGCGGGTGCATCCACGGGATCGAGGATCGGCGCCGCTACCGTCGTGCACTGACCGGTCACGGGGGCGAACGGTCACCCGCAGGACCCCCGCCGACTCAAGGAGCCGACCATGACGCACACCGACCTCGCCGGCGCCACGACCGACGTCCACCGCGACAGCCTGGCCCGGCACGTGGCCGCCCTGCTGTCCTCCGGCGTGGTCACGCTGGCCGAGCTGAACGACCTGTCCGAGGCCGAGATCCGCGTCCTGATGGGCGACACCGCCAGCATCTGAGCCCGGTCGCGGGCCGACCGTGGCCCGCGGCGGTTAGGGTCCGGCCATGCGCTTCTCGATCTGGCCCTCGGTCGGCCAGCCCTGGCAAGAGGTCGTCGACACGGTCCGGCACGCCGAGGCCACCGGCTGGGACCGGGCCTATCTGGCCGACCACTTCATGGCCAACAGCGCGGACCGCGCCGAGGCGGCCGCCCCGCTGCTCGAGGCCACCGCCGCGCTGAGTGCCCTCGCGGCGCTCACCGAGCGGATCGTGCTGGCACCCCTGGTGCTGGGCATGACCTACCGGCACCCGGCTGTGGTCGCCAACTGGGCGGCCACGGTCGACCACGTCAGCAACGGGCGCCTGGTCCTGGGCCTCGGCGCCGGCTGGCAGGTCAACGAGCACGAGCAGTACGGCATCGAGCTGCCCCCGCCCGGCCCGCTGGTCAGCCGGTTCCACGAGGGGCTGCGCGTCATCGAGGGCCTGCTGACCCGGGAGAGCACCACGGTCCTGGGTGACTACTACCGGGTCACGGACGCGCTGTGCGAGCCCAAGCCGGTCCAGTCGCGGGTGCCGCTGCTCGTCGGCTGCACCGGTGAGCGGATGCTGGGCATCATCGCCCGGCACGCCGACGAGTGGAACATGTGGGGCCTGCCCGACCGGGTGGCCGAGCGCAGCGCCGTCCTCGACCGCCAGTGCGAGAAGGCCGACCGCGACCCAGCCACGGTGCAGCGCTCGTGCCAGGCGGTGTGGTTCGTCGGCGACGACGGCGACACGGCGCGGGCCGAGGCGGTGGCCTCACCGGCCCGGGCGGCGATCGGGGGAACGCCCGAGGACCTCGTCGAGATGGTCGAGGCCTGGCAGGCGGTCGGCGTCGACGAGATCATCGTCCCCGACTTCACGCTCGGCACCGGAGCGCGCAAGCGTGAGCTGATGGACGCGATCATCGAGGTGACCGCGGCGACCACCCGCGGCTGAGCCGGGCTAGTCGCGCGCGCCGGCCGGACGCATCCCGGCCAGGCCGAGGGCGGCCACGGTGGCGGCCTGGGCCAGGGCGCGGTCGGCCACGCCCTGCAGGTCGGCCAGCAGGGCCCGCCGGCGCTCGGTGCCGTGCGTGTCGACGGCGTGCCCGACGTGGCTCAGGCCGACGTCGGTGATCGTGCCGACCTGCGCGGCCATCGTCATCACCCGGATGCATCGCGGCGACAGCCCGTCCGGCAGCCCCCAACCGCGGCCGCCGAGCCGCTCGTCGGCGGTGGCGCGCAGGTCGCTGCCGGACCATGGCCGGGCGTCGAGGCCGTCGAGCGCCTCGGTCAGCTCGGCCAGCTCCGAACGCAGCTCCCGTTCCACCTCGCCCAGCGACAGCGCCTCCAGCGCGTGCACCGGCACCGGGTCGGTGTCGTATGCCGTCCACGTCACCCGGGTGCCCTGGTCCACCTCCGGGCCGTAGACCTCGACCCGGGGCACCAGTGCACCGCCCATGCCCGGCACGTAGACACACTCCCCGGCAGCGGTCGCCGCGGCGGCGAACTCGGCGGAACCACGCGGCATACCGCGCAGGTCACCGGGGCGGGGCAGTGCGACGAGCACGACACGCTCGCCCAGGTCGCGCCACAGGCCGAGCCGCGCGAGTGGGTCACCGTCGACGTGGTCGACGTCGGGCAGGGCGCGGGAGAGGACGTCCTCGAGCCGGGACCGGTCGGCGAACGACGCGGTGGCCCACAGCGCGAGGCGGACCGATGCGGGGAGCACGGACATCCCGCCATCGTAGGTGTCGGACGCGACCGGTCCCCGGGGGTTGGCTAGGGTCACCGCCATGAGTGATGTCCTCGAGCTCGCCGGCGTCAGTGTGGTCCGCGGGGGGAACACCCTGCTGGACGACGTCACGTGGGAGGTCGAGGAGGGTCAGCGCTGGGTCGTCCTCGGCCCCAACGGCGCCGGCAAGACCACCCTGCTCCAGCTCGCCGCCGGGCGCAGCCCCCCGACCCAGGGCGTGGCCGGGGTGCTCGGTGAGGTCCTCGGCGCCGTGGACGTGTTCGAGCTGCGCCCGCGGATCGGCCTGGCCAGCGCCGCGATCGCCGAGCGCATCCCCGCCGACGAGCGGGTGGCCGACGTCGTCGTCACCGCCTCCTACGGCATCGTCGGGCGCTGGCGCGAGCGCTACGACGAACTCGACCACGGGCGTGCCGCCGAGCTGCTGAAGGCCCTCGGCGCTGGGCACCTGGCCGACCGGCAGTTCGGCACCCTCAGCGAAGGTGAGCGCAAGCGCGTCCAGATCGCCCGTGCGCTCATGACCGACCCCGAGCTGATGCTGCTCGACGAGCCCGCCGCCGGCCTCGACCTCGCCGGCCGGGAGGACCTCGTCGCTCGCCTCGGCGAGCTCGCCGCCGACGTCGACGCCCCGGCTCTCGTGCTGGTCACCCACCACGTCGAGGAGATCCCGCCGTCGTTCACCGACGTGCTGCTCGTCCGCGACGGCAGGGTCGTGGCGCAGGGGCCGATCGAGATCACGCTGACCCAGGACAACCTGTCCGAGACGTTCGGCCTGCCGCTGGTGGTGGACCGGCACGGCGACCGCTGGTCCGCGCGCGCCCGCTGAGCCGGCCCACCTGCGTCAGCTCGTGACCGTTGTCGTGACCGGGCAGGTCCTGGCGGGGCTCGTTGCCGGTGCCCGTCGCAGGCCGAGGCCCAGGGCGACCAGCCCCAGCACCGCGACCAACACGCCGTAGGCCATGGCGGTCGGCAGCAGGCCTACCTGCCGGGCCGCGACACCGGCGAGCAGGGTCGGCACGCCGAACGCGAGGTAGTTGACCGTGTAGGCCGCCGCGAACAGCTCGGCGCGCTCATGCGGCTCGGGCAGTGCCGCGACCGAGCGGAACGCCCCGAAGAACGCCGTGCCGAAGCCGACGCCGGCCACGACGGTGGCGGCGAAGAAGCCGGCCACCGACCGCACGTCGAGGGCGACGAGGGTGGCCAGGACGCCGGCGGCCAGCGTCGCCGCGCCGAAGGCCATGGTGGGCCGCGGCGCGCGGTCGCCGACGAGCAGCACGGCGATGCTGCCGGCGCCGGTCAGCGCCGCGACCACCAGCCCGCCCGCGAGGTGCCCCTGCACGTGCAGCTGGGTGGCCACCAGGGAGGGGCCGAGGGAGAGGTAGAGGCCCCCGATCGCCCACGTCGCGACCAGCGCCGGCACCGCGGTGGCGAAGGCACGGCGGGCCCGAGGGGGCACGGATGCGCTGGGGCGCAACGACTTCAGGGCTCCCGAGCGCGGTGTCACGGTCTCCGGGACCGCGGCGACCAGTGTCGCCAGCACCACGAGCGCCGCGGTCAGCGCGACGAAGACCACCGTGGTCGGTGCGGGCAGGTGGTCGAGCACCAGGCCCGCGCCCAGCGCCCCCGCCGCAAGCCCGGCGGTCGGCCCCACGCTGTTGACCACGACACCCGCGCGCGGCCGACGCAACGGCTGCAGGTCGACGAGCGCGGCACTGACCACCCCCATCGCCGCCCCCGTGGCCAGGCCCTGCACCGCGCGGGCCAGCAGCAGGCCGCCGACCCCGTCGGCTCCGAGGAAGAGCAGCATCGCGACGGCGTCCAGCGCCAGTGCGGCGGCCAGCACCGGGCGACGCCCGACGTGGTCGGACAGTCCGCCCACGGTCAGCAGGGAAGCCAGCAGTGCCAACGGGTATGCCGCGAAGACGGCGGTCAGCGCGGCGGAGCCGAAGTGCCACTGGGCCTGGTAGACGACGAACAGTGGCGAGGGTGCGCCGGCGGCGAGCATGAGCACCACGAGGGCGAGGGAGACGACCGCGAACGCGGGGGTGCGACCCAGGCGCGGCAGGGTGCGGTGGAGGGACATCGACGCTCCTGAGAACAGTTCCATGATGATCGAACAGTTCAGACAGTAGGCGCCATTCCCGGATTGTTCAACTATCATCGAACCATGACGACGACCGTGCAGCGGCCCGAGCACCCCGAGGTCGGGGACATCGAGCTCACCGAGGTGCTCTTCGCCCTGAGCGACCCCTCGCGGCTGGCCATCGTCCAGCAGTTGGCGAGGGGGTCCGCGGGGGAGCTGCTGACCTGCCAGTCAGTCGGGGGAGACCTGGCCAAGTCGACCCGCTCACACCACCTCAAGACCCTGCGCGAGGCCGGTGTCATCCGCAGTACCCCGCAGGGTCGTGAACGTCTGATCAGCCTGCGTCGTGAGGATCTCGACGCCCGTTTCCCCGGCCTGCTCGACGCGGTCCTGACCGACGGGCACTCCTGAGGCGACGGCACCGCCGAATTCGCACGGCAGCCGGGAACCGGCGCCGATAGGTTGGCGTCGCAGTGCTGTGCTGGTGCACGGAAGGAGGCAGGGGATCCATGTCGTGGTTCGCTGATCACGGGTGGTTGGCCTGGGTCGGTCTGGCCCTCGCGCTGGGGGCCATCGAGGCCGCCAGCGTCGACTTCGTGTTCCTCATGCTCGGTGGCGGTGCGCTGGCCGGGGCCCTGGCCTCGGCCCTGGGCGCGCCCGTGGCGCTGCAGGTGCTCGTCGCGGTCGCCGTCGCCGGGCTGCTGCTGTTCGGGGTGCGGCCGCTGGTCCGCCGCCACTTCATGGTGCCCGAAGGGCACGGGGGGATCGGGCTCCCGGCCCAGATCGGCCGGGCCGCGCTCGTCATCCAGACCGTCACGTCGCTCGACGGTCGTATCAAGCTGGGCGGTGAGACCTGGACGGCCCGCACCGCACCGGGCACCGCCGACTGCCTGCCCGGGCAAGAGGTCCGGGTGGTTTCCATCGAGGGGGCCACCGCGATCGTCACTGGCGTCGCGTCTGGTCGGAATTCGGAGTAGTCACTGTGAGCGGAGTCAGCGCCGGCCTCATCGTGCTGTTGCTGCTGGTCATTTTCGCGGTCGTCGTCATCGTTCGGACCATCCGCATCGTGCCGCAGCAGACGTCCCAGATCGTCGAGCGGCTCGGCCGCTACTCGCGCACCCTCGACGGGGGCATCCACTTCCTGGTGCCGTTCGTCGACAAGGTGCGCGCCAACATCGACCTGCGCGAGCAGGTGGTCTCCTTCCCGCCGCAGCCGGTGATCACCTCGGACAACCTCGTCGTCAACATCGACACGGTCATCTACTACGCAGTCAACGACGCCAAGGCGGCCGTCTACGAGATCGCCAACTTCATCCAGGGCATCGAGCAGCTCACGGTCACCACGCTGCGCAACGTCATCGGCTCGCTCGACCTCGAGCAGACGCTGACCAGCCGCGACCAGATCAACGCCCAGCTGCGCGGCGTCCTCGACGAGGCCACGGGCAAGTGGGGCATCCGGGTCAGCCGCGTCGAGCTCAAGGCCATCGACCCGCCGCACTCGGTGCAGGACTCGATGGAGAAGCAGATGCGCGCCGAGCGTGACCGCCGTGCCGCCATCCTCACCGCCGAGGGCGTCACGCAGTCCGCCATCCTCGCCGCCGAGGGTGAGAAGCAGAGCCAGATCCTGCGCGCCGAGGGTTCGGCCCAGGCCCGGATCCTCGAGGCCCAGGGCCAGGCCCGCGCGATCCAGCAGGTCTTCGACGCGATCCACCGCGGCAAGCCCACCCAGCGGCTGCTGGCCTACCAGTACCTCCAGGTGCTGCCCCAGATCGCCCGCGGCGACGCCAACAAGATGTGGATCGTCCCCAGCGAGCTCACCGACGCCCTCAAGGGCATCGGCAACGCCCTCGGTGGCACCGATCAGGGCCCGACCGGCCGGGACGAGGACGAATGGGTCGACTCCGGGGAGCGCGTGCCGACCGCGTTCGAGGAGACCGCCCTGGAGGACCCGGCCCGGGCCCTGGCGGAGGCCCGGGGCGAGGCCGCGCGATCCAGCGCCGAGGCCGAGGGGCACCGCAAGGGCGTGACCGGTGGGACGCACGGCTTCCCCGCGGACCCGCCCGGTATGCCGTCCGCCGCGGTCCCGTCGCCGGCTCCCGAGGCGCCGGTGGCGCCGGAGCCCCCGGCCGTGCCGCAGCCCCCGGTGGCACCCGAGCCGCCGGCCTCGCCGACCGACCAGCCCGGCGGGGAGCCGCGCCCGTAGCGGCCGGAGCCGCCGCGCCGGCGGCCCTGCACGAGGCACCCGGTCACCCGTCGCTAGGGTGACCGGGTGTCCGTGTTCGAGGTGGTCGCCATCCTGCTCGCCGGCCTCGCCGCGGGCACGATCAACACGATCGTGGGCTCGGGCACGCTGATCACCTTTCCCACGCTCCTGTTCTTCGGCTACGCGCCGGTGGTCGCCAACATCTCCAACACCGTCGGCCTGGTGGCCGGAGGACTCACCGGCATCCACGGCTACCGCGCCGAGCTCGACGGTCAGGGCCATGCCCTGCGTCGGCTGGCGCCCGCGTCGCTGCTCGGCGCCGTCACCGGTGCGGTGCTGCTGCTGGTCCTGCCACCGCAGGCGTTCGCGGCCATCGTCCCGGTCCTCATCGCGCTGGCCCTCGTGCTGGTGCTCGCGGGCCCGTGGCTGCAGAAGAAGGCGGCGGCCCGGCATACCGACACCGGGCGTCGCGGCGGCGGCGCCACGGCGCTGCTGCTCGGCGGAGTGTTCCTCGCCGGCATCTACGGCGGCTACTTCGGCGCGGCGCAGGGCGTGCTGCTCGTGGGGATCATGAGCGTCCTCATGACCGAGTCGCTGCAGCGGATCAACGGGTTCAAGAACGTGCTCGGCACGATCGTCAACGCCGTCGCGGCGATCACCTTCATCCTCGTCGCCCGCGACGACGTCGACTGGGCGGTCGCGGGCCTGATCGCGCTCGGGTCGCTGGGCGGTGGCTGGGTGGGCGCCCACGTCGGGCGGCGGCTCTCGCCCCGCGTGCTGCGCGGGGTCATCGTCGTCATCGGCGTCGTGGCCATCGCGCGGATGGTGTTCTTCAGCTGACGTAGCCTTGCGCCCGTGGTGACGCGGATCGAGGACCCGAAGGACGACCGGCTGCAGGACTACTTCGGGCTCACCGACGTCGCGCTGCGCCGGCGCACCGAGCCCGAGCGGGGGCTCTACATCGCCGAGAGCGAGAAGGTCATCCGCCGGGCCCTGGCTGCCGGGCACCGGCCCCGCTCCTACCTCATGGCCGAGCGCTGGCTGACCGACCTGGCCGACCTGGTCGAGCAGGCCGGGCGCGAGGGCGTTCCGGTCTACGTCGGCGAGCACGACGTCATCGAGGCGATGACCGGCTTCCACCTCCACCGGGGGGCGCTGGCCTCGATGCAGCGGCCCGAGCAGGTGCCGCCGGAGGAGGTGCTGCGGGGCGCCACCCGGGTCGCGGTGCTCGAGGACATCGTCGACCACACCAACGTCGGTGCCGCGTTCCGCAGTGCGGCGGCGCTGGGCGTGGACGCGGTGCTGGTCACGCCCCGGTGCGCCGACCCGCTCTACCGGCGCAGCGTGCGCGTGTCGATGGGCACGGTGTTCCAGGTGCCGTGGACCCGCATCGACCCGTGGCCGGCAGGGGTGGAGGTCTTGCGGGACAACGGGTTCAGCGTTGCGGCGTTCGCGCTGAGCGAGGACGCGGTCAGCCTCGACGACCTGGCCGCCGACCCGCCGGAGCGCCTGGCGCTCGTACTCGGCACCGAGGGCGACGGGATCTCGCGCCGGGTGCTCGAGGCGGCGGACGTGGTCGTCAAGATCCCGATGGCCGGGGGAGTGGACTCCCTCAACGTGGCCGCGGCCAGCGCCGTCGCCTTCTGGGCGCTGCGCCCCACCACGGGCTGACCGGACCGGCCTGACCCCGACACACGCCGAGGTCGACGAACCCCGCACCATCTGTGAGCGGTGCTGTGCGCCTGCTAGCGCGGGCAGGCGACACGGTGGTGGTCATCGAGCGAGCCCCTCCACGATCTCGACACCGGGCAGCTCGGCCATCAGCGGGCCGGGCACCCTCAGCTTGGCGGCGCGCACCCCGGCGCCGATCACGACGTGCTCGCGCCCGAGCACGCGGGCGTCAACGTACACCGGCCACGCGGCCGGCAGCCCGACCGGCGTGATGGCGCCGTACTCCATGCCGGTGCGCTCGACGGCGTCCTCCATGGCCAGGAAGCTGGCCTTGCGGACGTCGAGCAGCCCCCGCACCGTGGTGTTGACGTCGGCGCGGGTGGTGGCGAGGACGACGCAGGCGGCCACCCGTTCCTCCCCGGCCCGCCGCCCACCCACCACCACGCAGTTGGCGCAGTCCTCCAGCGCCATGCCGGTGGCCTCGACCAGGGCGGCCGTGTCGGACACGGCCGGGTCGATGGACAGCACCTCGACCCGGTCGCCATGGGCCCAGCCGCGGAGGGTCTCCGCGACCGGGCCGGCGAGCAGGTCGAGGTGCGACAGGGCCGGCAGGTAGGGCAGGCCCGGCGGGGTCACCAGCGGTAGGTGCCGGTCAGGACGCCGCGGGCGAGGGTGTGCCCGCCCATGGTGAACGCGGCCACCGCCGGGGTGGCCGAGGCGTCCAGGCCCAGGTCGTCGGTGTCCAGGGCGTGCACGGCGAACAGGTAGCGGTGGTTGCGGTCGCCCTGGGGCGGCGCCGCACCGTCATACGCCTTGTTGCCGTAGTCGTTGCGCACGTGGAAGGCGCCGTCGGGCAGGGAACCGTCGCCCTCGGCGCCGGCGCCCGGGTCCAGCGCGGTGACCGAGGCGGGGATGCCCAGGACGATCCAGTGCCAGAAGCCGGACGGGGTCGGCGCGTCGGGGTCGAAGCAGGTGACGGCGAAGCCCTTCGTGCCCTCGGGGGCGTCGGACCAGCTCAGCTGCGGCGAGGTGTTGCTGCCGGTGAGGCCCCAGTCGTTGAACACCTGGGCGTCCGGCAGGGGGTTGCCGTCGATGAAGTCGGCGCTGCTGACGGCCATCGCGGGCACCTGGGGCAGCAGCGAGTACGGGTCGGGGGCGACGGGACGGTCAAGGTTCATGCTTCGGACCCTAACCGCCCGCGCCGCCCCCGGCACGTGTGAGGAGGTGGTGCGTCAGTGGCCGCTCTCGCGGTGGACCCAGCCGGCCAGGCCGGCGAGGACCGCGGCGAACGCCAGTGTCACGACGGCGAGGCCGCCGAAGTACGCAGTGTCGCTGGCACCCGAGGTGGCCTGCACCACCTGGGCGGTGATGGCCTGGCCGGCCGCCGGGGCGAGGAACCACAGGGCCATCGTCTGGCTGCGGAACGCCTTCGGCGCCAGCAGCGTGGTCGCAGCCAGGCCGACCGGCGACAGGCACAGCTCGCCGATGGTCTGCACGACGTAGACGACGATCAGCCAGAACGGCGAAGCCTTGCCGTCGGCGGTCAGGAACGAAGCCAGCGCCATGATGGCGAAGGACGCTCCGGCGAAGGCCAGGCCGATGGCGAACTTCCCGCCGAGGTGCGGGGACCGCTCACCACGGCGCAGCCACAGGGCTGCGAACACCGGGGTCAGCAGGATGATCGCGAACGGGTTGACCGACTGGAAGAACTCCGGGGAGATGTGCGCCCCGAAGACCTGCAGCTCGGTGCGGTCGGCCGCGAACGTGGTCAGCGTGGTGCTGGCCTGCTCGAAGAGCATGAAGAACAGCATCGCGGCGACGAACAGCGGGATGTAGGCGAGCAGCCGCCGCTTCTCGTGCGACTCCACCTTGGGGCTGCGGTACATCACCACGAAGAACACGACCGGCGCGACCAGGGCGACGTAGGAGATGGCGTCGACCATGGTCTCCAGGCCGAAGCTGCCGTCGTTGACGACGGTCGCGACGACCATGGCCGCGGCGACACCGGCCAGCACGTAGGCGGCGAGGCGGGCCAGGCTGCCCCGCTCGTCCTCGCGGACCGGGTTGGGCGCGTGGAGGCCGACGTCGCCCAGGGCCCGGCGGCCCCAGACCCAGGCGACCAGGGCCAGGCCCATGCCGACGGCGGCGGCGGCGAAACCGGCGTGGAAGCCCCAGTGGGCGCGCAGCCAGCCCACCACCCACGGGCTCACGAGGGCACCGATGTTGATGCCCATGTAGAAGATCGAGAACGCCGAGGTGCGGCGCGAGTCGTCCTCGCTGTAGAGCCCGCCGACCATGGTCGAGACGTTGGGCTTGAAGATGCCCGAGCCCAGGGCGACGAGCACGATACCCAGGTAGGACAGGGCCGGCGTCGGCACGGACAGGCTCAGGTGGCCGCTGATGATGACCAGTGCACCGATGAGGGTGGTCTTGCGGGCGCCGAGCACGCGGTCGGCGAGCCAGCCCCCGACGACGGAGAGCAGGTAGACCGAGGCTCCGTAGACGGAGACGACGGCCTCACCGAGGCTGGCGTCGAGGCCGAGGCCGCCTTCCTTGAGCTTGGCGGTCAGGTACAGCAGCAGGATGGCCCGCATGCCGTAGTAGCTGAACCGCTCCCACAGCTCGGTGCTGAACAGGGTGGCCAGGCCTTGGGGGTGGCCGAAGAAGGTGCGGCCCTCTGCGCGGGTCTCTGCAGGGGGGTTGGTCGTGGCAGTCACGGGCGAAGACGGTAACAACGACGCTGCTGGCAGCCCTAATTCACAAGCGCACGAACGAGCCGCTGCAGCTCCTGGGCCGGGTCCTTCGTGAGCCCTCCGTGCACCGGTCCGGGCTGGATCACCGTGCTGCGCGGAGCACTGAGCCACCCGAAGCGCTGCCCCGGCTTGTCGAGTGTGGGAAGACCCACACCGGGCTCGCCCCGGCAGACCCGGCAGATGGCGGCCAGGGACGCGTCGACGGCGTCGAGCTCGAGGTCGGGGAAGGCGGCGCGCAGCCGCTCCCGGTCCAGGTCGAAGGCGCCTTCGAGGAAGTCCGCCGCCTGGCTGTAGAGCACCACGCCGACGTTGAGGAACTCCTCGCGGTCCACCCGCGGCACGCAGCGCAGGGTGACGTACTGGTAGCCGACCATCCCCGCGGTCATCGGGCACCCCCGGGCAGCCAGGCGGCCGGGTTGGCCACGCGGGCCAGCAGGTTCTCCCGGTATGCCGCGCGGACGGCTCCCGGGTCCACCAGCCCCGGGGCGGGCTCGAGCCAGGGGTCGGGGACCTGGGCCAGGACCTCCTTCAGCAGCGCCTCGTCGACCCGGGGCGCCAGCTCGGCGTGGGCGGCGCTGACGTCGCCGGCGACGTCGAGCAGGACGTGCTTGCTCGCGTCGAAGCCTTGTGCTGCAAAGCGATTGGGGTTGGATCCCTTGCCCGGCCAGGAGTGGTGGAAGTACAGCGCCGCGCCGTGGTCGATGCACCACGCCTGGTGGTGCCAGACGAGCAGGTTGGGGTTGCTCCAGGTGCGGTCGACGTTGGCGGTGAAGGCGTCCAGCCACACGATCCGGGCCGCCTCCTCCGGCGGGGGCGGCTGGGAGCCGTCGTAGCCGAAGGAGCCGGGCAGGAAGTCGACGCCGAGGTTGAGCCCGATGCTCGCGGTGAGCAGGTCCTGGACCTCCTCGTCCGCCTCGTACTTGGCGATCTGCGCGTCGAGCTCGACCGCCTTCATCTCGGGCACGCGCAGGCCCAGGCGCCGGGCGAGCTCGCCCACGACCACCTCGGCGACGAGCACCTTCAGGCCCTGTCCCGCGCCTCGGAACTTCAGGACCCAGGTGCCGCAGTCGTCACCCTCGACGAGGCCGGGGAGTGACCCGCCCTCGCGCAGCGGGGTGACGTAGCGCGTCGCGGTGATGTGTTCGAGCACGCCCGAAGCCTAGGCGTTCGGGCGCCTCAGGCGTCGGCGACCGTGACCAGCTCGGCCTCGTCCTCGCTGTGGCTGGCCGGGGCGCCGTGCCCGGGCTCGGCGTCGACGTGGGCCAGCAGGCGCCGTCCCGAGGCGAGCAGGATCACGCCGAGGGTCACTGCGACGGCGCCGACCCAGAACGGCACGTGCACGCCGTAGGACTCGCCGAGCTTGCCGGCCAGCCACGGGGCGATGGCACCGCCGGCGAAGCGCACGAAGCTGTAGGCGGCCGAGGCCACGCCGCGCTCGACCGGGGCGGCCTTCATGACCGTCTCGGTGATGAGCGTGTTGTTGACGCCGAGAAACGCCCCGGCGACGACGACGCAGGTCGCCAGGACCGCCTTGTCGCCGGTCCACACCGCCATGACGACCAGCGTCGCCGCGAAGCCGGTGAGGGCGCCGAGGACGGACGGGATCGTGCCGAAGCGCCGCTGCAGCCGCGGGGCGACGACCACGGAGGTGAAGGCCAGCAGCAGCCCCCAGCCGAAGAAGATCAGGCCGACCTGGTGCGGGCCCATGTCCAGCGGGAACGGGGTGAACGCCAGCAGGGTGAAGAAGCCGAAGTTGTAGAGCAGTGAGGTCAGGGCCACCACGAGCAGGCCCTGGTGCCGCAACGCCTTGAACGGCTCGGTGATCGAGGTGGCCCGCTCGGCCCGTGGGGTGGCCGGGAGGACGAACGCGGTGGCGACGAAGGCGACCGCCATCAGCGCCGAGACGCCGAAGAACGGCCCGCGCCAGGAGATGCCGCCGAGCACCCCGCCGAGCAGCGGGCCGGCGGCGATGCCCAGGCCGAGCGCGGCCTCGTAGAGGATGATCGCCTGCCCGACCGAGCCGCGGGCGGCCTTGACGATGGTGGCCAGCGCGGTGGCGATGAACAGGGCGTTGCCCAGGCCCCAGACGGCGCGGAAGGCCACGATGCCGCCGACGCTGTCCTGCGTCCCGGCCAGCCCCGCGCCGACGATGATGATGAGCAGGCCGATGAGCAACGTGCGCTTGGCGCCGATCCGGCTGGAGACGAAGCCCGTGATGAGCATCGCGACACCCATGACGACCATGTAGCTGGTGAACAGCAGCGAGACCTGGGACGGCGAGGCGCCGAGCTGGTCACCGATGGACTTCAGGATCGGGTCGACCAGGCCGATGCCCATGAAGGCGATGACACACGCGAAGGCCACGGCCCACACAGGTTTGGGTTGACGCCACACGTCACTGTCCTTTCGTTGCGGGAGAGGGGTCCTCGGCGGCCACGGCGATGGCGAGCAGCTCGCGCAGCACCTCCACGGCGTCCTCGAGCCGCGCGCGGTCGGCCTCGCCGAGCTGCTCGACCACCGGCGCCACCACGGCGCCGCGGGCCCGGCGCACCGACGCGAGCGTCTCGGCGCCCAGGGGGGACAGGGCGATCAGGGAGGCGCGGGCGTCGGCGGGGTCGGCGGAGCGCTGCACCCAGCCGCGCTCCTCGAGCCGGCCCACCTGGGCCGACATCGTCGGCTGGCTGGTGTGGTCGGCCAGGGCGAGGTCGCCGATGCGGGACGGCCCGAGCTCGTCGAGCTGGGCGAGCAGGCGGGCCTGTGCCGGCGGCACGTCGAAGACGGCCTGGCGGCTGGCCCAGCGGTTGAGGCGCGCGACGACACCGAGCAGCTCGTCGCCGAGGGAGGGGGAGGTCACGCGGAGATAATACATAGGTAACCTATGCAACGGCTCGTGAGGGTGGTCCGGTGTGGTGAGGTGTCACCCATGACCGGTATGCCGTGTGGTGGCCCCCGATGCTGCTGAACCTGCGCCTGGCGGTGCCGCCGGGCCTGACCACGCAGGTCCGCGACCTGCTCGAGTCCGACGAGCGGGTCACCAACCTCGTCGTGCTGCCGGGAGCGGCGGTCGAGCCCGCGGGCGACGCGGTGCTGGCCGACGTGCCCCGCGAGGCCGCCGGTGAGCTGCTCGGCCGGCTCGACGCCATGGGCCTGGGCCGCCAGGGCGCGATGAGCGTCTCGGAGGTGACCGCCTCGCCCTACCGCCGGGCCCGCGAGGCCGAGGCCGCCGCGCCCGGCAGCCCCGACGACGGGGTCGTCTGGCGGATGGTCGAGGAGCGGGCCTGGTCCGACAGCCGCGGCTCGGTGTCCTTCTACGCCTTCCTCACCCTGGCCACCGCGCTGGCGGCGATCGCCGTCATCACCGACTCCTCGATCCTCGTCGTCGGGGCCATGGTCGTGGGACCGGAGTTCGGCCCGGTCGCGGCCATCGCCACCGGCATCGTCCTGCGCCAGTGGGGGCTGGTCCCGCGCTCGCTGTCCCTGCTCGCGCGCTCGTTCTGCTTCGCCGTCCTCGTCGTCGCGGCCCTGGCCCTCGTGGCCCGCGGCCTGGGCTGGATCGACCCGTCCACGGTGACCCGGCCGCGGCCGCTGACCGGCTTCATCTGGCACCCGGACCACTGGTCGTTCGTCGTCGCCCTGCTCGCGGGGTTCGCCGGTGTGCTGTCCCTGACCTCGGGCAAGTCCTCGGCCCTGGTCGGGGTCTTCATCTCGGTGACCACGGTCCCGGCCGCGGGCAACCTCGCCCTCGCCCTCGCGCTGTGGCAGGTGGAGGAGATGCGCGGTTCGGCGCTGCAGCTGGCCGTCAACCTCACCGGCATGGTCATCGCCGGGGTCATCACCCTGGTCGCGCTGCGGGTCGGCTGGCGGGTCGTGCAACGCCGGACCGGCGGCGAGGTGGTGCGCGCCCGCTGAGGGCGCGCGCGGACCCCGGCGACCCGGCATACCGGACCGCGGACAGGGCTGGAGAGGTGGCCACCCTCCCGGCACCGGGGTGGAACCTCTACCGTTGCGCCATGGAGCCCGTCTACACGCCTGTCATCGGGTTCGCCCGCGCCCTGTTCGCGTTCCAGGGGCTCCGGTTCCGGATCACGGGGCAGGAGAACGTCCCCCGCACCGGTGGTGCGGTCATGATGATCAACCACCTGTCCTTCTTCGACTTCGCGTATGTCGGGCTGGCCGCAATCCCGTCCGGGCGCAAGGTGCGGTTCATGGCCAAGGAGTCGGTGTTCCGGCACCCGGTCGGGGGGCCGCTGATGCGGGGGATGGGGCACATCCCCGTCGACCGCGACGCCGGTGCCGCCTCCTTCCGGACCGCGGTGCAGGAGCTCAAGGCCGGAGAGGTGGTGGGCGTCTTCCCCGAGGCGACCATCTCGCGCTCGTTCGAGCTCAAGGAGTTCAAGAGCGGGGCCGTGCGGATGGCCAAGGCGGCCGGGGTGCCGATCCTGCCGACCGTGCTGTGGGGCTCCCAGCGGGTCTGGACCAAGGGGGAGAAGCCGCGCTTCGGGCGCAGCAACATCCCGATCTCGATCGCTGTGGGTGAGCCGGTGGAGGTCCCCCGCGGGGTGGACCCCGAAGAGGTCAACCGCGAGGTGCGCGAGCGGATGACCGCGCTCCTGCACGCGGCCCAGGAGAGCTACCCCGCGCTGACGGGGGCCGACCTGAAGTTCCTGCCCGCCCGTCTCGGCGGCACCGCGCCGACGCCGGAGGAGGCCGCAGCGCGCGACGAGGCCGATGCCCGTGGGCGGGGAAAAGCCCGCCCCTGACCCCGACCCGGAGTGCAATCCTGACGTTTGTCACCTGAGGTGGTGGCCTCGCCGGGTTAGCGTCGTGCCGGTCGCGCGCGCCGCCAGGGGAGCCGCCGGCCGACGACATCCGGAGGTCTTGTGCTTCTCCCGCTGCTGCGCACCTACCTGCGGCCCTACCGGGGTGCCATCACGCTGGTGGTGCTGTTCCAGCTGGTCCAGACGGTCGCCACGTTGTACCTGCCCGGCCTCAACGCCGACATCATCGACCAGGGCGTGGTCGTCGGCGACACCGGCAAGATCCTGTCCATCGGCGCGATCATGCTGGCGGTCACGGTGGGCCAGGTCATCGCCTCGGCGTTCGCGGTCTACTTCGGCGCCCGCACCGCGATGGCGCTGGGCCGCGACCTGCGCGAGGCGGTGTTTGTCTCGGTGGAGCGCTTCGCGGCCCAGGAGGTCGGCCGGTTCGGCGCCCCCTCGCTGATCACCCGGTCCACCAACGACGTGCAGCAGGTGCAGATGGTCGTGCTGCTCTCCTTCACGATCATGGTCGCCGCGCCGATCATGTGCGTCGGCGGCGTGATCCTGGCCCTGCGCCAGGACGTGCACCTGTCGGCGCTGCTGCTGGTCTCGGTGCCGGCCCTGGTCGTGGCCGTGGTGCTCATCATCCGGCGGATGCGCCCGCTGTTCCGCTCCATGCAGGTGCGCATCGACGTGATCAACCGCGTGCTGCGCGAGCAGATCGCCGGGGTGCGGGTCATCCGGGCGTTCGTGCGTGACACCCACGAGCGGGAGCGCTTCGGCGTGGCCAACGACTCCCTCATGGACGTCTCGGTCCAGGTCGGCCGGCTCATGGCGTTGATGTTCCCCACCGTGCTGCTGGTCATGAACGTCTCCAGCGTCGCCGTCATCTGGTTCGGCGGGCACCGCATCGCCGACGGGCAGATGCAGATCGGCACGATGACCGCGTTCCTCAGCTACCTCATGCAGATCCTCATGGCAGTGATGATGGCGACGTTCATGTTCGTCATGGTCCCGCGTGCCGAGGTCTGCGCCGACCGGATCACCGAGGTCCTCGACACCGAGCCGAGCGTGCGGGCGCCGGAGCGTCCGGTCGTCCGCCCGGAGGTAACCGGGGCAGTCGAGCTGCGCGCGGCGACCTTCGCCTACCCCGGCGCCCAGGAGCCGGTGCTGCGCGGCGCCGACCTGGTGGCCCGGCCGGGGGAGACCACCGCCATCGTCGGCTCCACCGGCAGCGGCAAGACCACCCTGCTCAACCTCATCCCGCGGCTGGTCGACGTCACCAGCGGGCAGGTGCTCGTCGGCGGGGTCGACGTGCGCGAGCTCGAGCCGGAGCAGCTGTGGGCCGGGATCGGCCTGGTGCCCCAGCGCGCCTACCTGTTCGCCGGGACGGTCGCCTCCAACCTGCGCTACGGCAAGCCGGACGCCACCGACGAACAGCTGTGGGAGGCGCTGGAGATCGCCCAGGCCCGCGACTTCGTCGAGCGGCTCGGCGGGCTCGAGGCGCCCATCGCCCAGGGCGGCGGCAACGTCTCCGGCGGTCAGCGCCAGCGCCTGGCGATCGCCCGCGCCGTGGTGAGGCGGCCGGCGCTGTACCTCTTCGACGACTGCTTCTCGGCGCTCGACTACGCCACCGACGCCGCCCTGCGCGCGGCGCTGCGCCCGGTCACCCGCGACTCCGCCGTGATCACCGTGGCCCAGCGGGTCAGCACCATCCGCGACGCCGACCGGATCGTGGTCCTCGACGAGGGCAAGGTCGTCGGCACCGGCACGCACCGCGAGCTGATGGCGAGCTGCCCGACATACCGCGAGATCGTCCTGTCCCAGCTGACCGAGGAGGAGGCCGCGTGAGCGGGCCGACGACCACCACCGCGTCGCGCCCGTCGCCCCCGCCGATGCGCGGCCCGATGGCCGCCATGATGGGTGGCCCGCCGGCCAAGGCGATGGACTTCCGCGGGTCGGCGCTGCGGCTGGTGCGCTCGATGCGGGCCCACCGCGCGCTGGTGCTCACCGCGGTGAGCCTCGGGGTGGTCAGCGTGGCCCTGTCGGTCACCGGGCCCCGGGTGCTCGGCATGGCGACCGACCTGATCTTCGCCGGGTTCGTGGGCGAGAAGCTGCCGGCGGGCATCACCAAGGCCCAGGCCATCGCCCGGCTGCGGGCCACCGGTCAGGGACGCATGGCCGACGTGCTCCAGGGCGTCGACGTGGTGCCCGGCCAGGGCGTGGACTTCACCGCCCTGGCGCACGTCCTGATGATCGTGCTGGTCATCTACGTCCTGGCCTCGGTGCTGGCCTGGCTGCAGGGCCGGGTCACCACGCTGGTCGTGCAGCGCACCGTCTACGCCATGCGCCGGGAGGTCGAGGAGAAGTTCGCCCGGCTGCCGCTGGCGTGGTTCGACGGGCGCTCCCGCGGCGAGGTGCTCTCGCGGGTCACCAACGACATCGACAACATCGCGCAGTCGCTGCAGCAGACGATGAGCCAGCTGCTCACCTCGCTGCTGACCGTGATCGGCGTGCTCACCATGATGTTCGTCGTCTCCCCGCTGCTGGCCGTCGTCGCCCTCGTGACCGTGCCGTTGTCGGCGCTGGTGACCGTGCGAATCGGCAAGAAGGCCCAGCCTCGGTTCGTCGAGCAGTGGGCCTCCACCGGCCGGCTCAACGGCCACGTCGAGGAGATGTACACCGGCCACGCCATCGTCAAGGTCTTCGGCCGGACGCAGGAGGCGCGCGAGACGTTCGTGGCCGAGAACGCCAAGCTGTATGAGGCGAGCTTCCGGGCGCAGTTCATCTCCGGGCTGATCCAGCCGGCGATGTTCTTCATCGGCAACCTCAACTACGTCTTCGTCGCGGTGATCGGCGGGCTGCGGGTGGCCTCCGGCGCGATCAGCCTCGGCGACGTGCAGGCGTTCATCCAGTACTCCCGGCAGTTCAGCCAGCCGCTGACCCAGGTCGCCTCGATGGCCAACCTGCTGCAGTCCGGGGTCGCCTCGGCCGAGCGGGTGTTCGAGCTGCTCGACGCGCCGGAGCAGAGCCCCGACCCCTCACCGGCTGTCGTCCCCTCACGGGTGAGCGGGCGGGTGGCCTTCGAGGACGTGTCCTTCCGCTACGTGCCGGACACCCCGCTGATCGAGCACCTCGACCTGGTCGCCGAGCCCGGCCACACGGTCGCCATCGTCGGGCCGACCGGCGCCGGCAAGACCACGCTGGCCAACCTGCTGCTGCGCTTCTACGACGTCCACGCCGGGCGCATCACCCTCGACGGCGTGGACATCCGCGACATGCGCCGGGAGGACCTGCGCGACCTGTTCGGCATGGTGCTGCAGGACACGTGGCTGTTCAATGGCACGATCCGCGACAACATCGCCTACGGCGCGCAGGACCCGACGCCGGAGCAGGTGCTGGAGGCGGCCACGGCGGCCTACGTCGACCACTTCGTGCGCACCCTGCCCGACGGCTACGACACCGTCATCGACGAGGAGGGTGCCGGCGTCAGCGCCGGACAGCGGCAGCTCCTCACCATCGCCCGCGCGTTTCTCGCCGACCCGGCCATCCTCATCCTCGACGAGGCGACCAGCTCGGTCGACACCCGCACCGAGGCGCTGGTCCAGCGCGCGATGGCCGACCTGCGCCGCGGCCGGACCAGCTTCGTCGTGGCCCACCGCCTGTCCACCATCCGCGACGCCGACCACATCGTCGTCATGGAGGAGGGGGACATCGTCGAGCAGGGCACGCACCAGGAGCTGCTCGCCGCCGGGGGTGCCTACCACCGGCTGTATGCCGCGCAGTTCAGTGGCGCCGTGGTCCAGGACGAGGAGCTGGCGGCAACGCCGACCCGCGTCGGTCCCTGAGCGCGGCGCGGTCGCTGAGGGCACGGTCAGACCGGGACCGTAGTGTCGTCGCCATGACACCCGTGCTGACCGACCACCACGACCGCGTCGCTGCCGGCGTCATCACCGCGCTGGCCGGGACCGGTGCCCGGCTGCGCGAGGACCAGGCCACCGCCGTCGCCGAGCTGTCCCGGCCGGCGTCGCGGGTGCTGGTCGTGCAGGCGACCGGCTGGGGCAAGTCGGCCGTCTACTGGGCGGCCACCGCGATCCGGCGCCACGACGACGCCGGGCCCACGCTGGTCGTCTCGCCCCTGCTGTCCCTCATGCGCGACCAGG